>DOON01000027.1:2903-17269 GCA_003514865.1 Clostridiales bacterium | reverse complement strand
GCTGTCAATGGGAGATATCCACGCCGTTCAGGGTGACGGTGAAACCGTAATATGTGCGCTGGAAATGAGCGGTGATATAACCGTAAAAATTGATGTGCTGAAAAACAGAAATAACATTCCTACGCCGTTTATTGTTACAAAAGAAAAATATCTCACCACAGCTGCGGATAAATCACTTGATGTGTGCAGCATAAAGGCGGCGAGAAAAATGCATATGTTTTTGCAGCAGCATGCCGGGCTCACGGACGCTCAGAGCGGCATGCTCCTTTCACTTGCGGGAAACCTTCGTATAAGTCAGGTTGTTAATCCTGCCAAGGGCTGCATTATGGAATTCCCCATTGGTCTTGCCAAAGAAGTATTTGAAAAATAACATATTAATAAAATAAGTATGTGATATAGCTTGTTGTTTCTTCGGTTTTAACCTTTGTGATGATCTCGGAGTTGCTATGGTTGAGGAAATGGGGCCTGGCATTGAGCCTGTCCATGATTTTAAGCATGGTCACGATTGATACAGGCGAATCCATATTGTCGTTGGTGAAGGACATAATTTTCTCAACATCCATGTTCTCTATGGCCTCCATGCTTATTAAATCCATCCTTTCGGCTTCGTCAAGATTAAGATAGTGCGAGAAGTCAACCGATGCTATGAAAAGTGTTTTTTCAGCATCGGTTCTTTTTAATATATCATCAATCAGCGTTTCTATGTCGGCAATCCTTGTCTGCTTTGTGAGAGCCAGCGAAACCACCTTCACATCACCCATATAGTGCTTTATGAAGGGTATTATGCTTGAAACGGAATGCTCCACCGTCATTTTTTCACTGTCGTCTAAAACAAAGCTGTTTTTCAGCAAATGAGAGGTAATCTCATAATCTGTTTCCAATATGCCGAAGGGTGTCTGCCAATCTCCGGCAGCCGTAAATATCTTTCCTCTCTCGATACTTTCATGGTCTGGTCCCATGATTACCACCGTGTCATATTCATAGGAGCTGACATTCTGAAATACCTCGTGTATCAAATCTGCCGCCGTAAGATGGTGGGGCAGGATGCATCCACGTATCCTGCCCTCACTTACTTCATTTAGGTTTTTAAAACTTTTTATATTTACAAAAAGAGTTTCGTCATAATACAAGCTTTGCAGCATATCGTTACTGCTGTGAATGTATGATTCTGCTTCCTGCTCCACGGCACCCACTTCGTGAATGTAATTTTCACGTCTGTAATTAATGAGAAAAATACTGAGCATAACTGCGGCAGCCGCCATAAGCAGGGTTGCTTTATTTATTGTGCGCATTGTACCACCTGTCTGTTAATTTACGGAAATAACCGTTCTTTCAACATAATTCAGCTCATTTTCAAAGTATCTCTTGATTACGGCATAGTCAACTGTATATTCCCCTTTTTGAGCCGCCTGCATGTAAAATTCTATCGAAAATACATTTGGTCTTTCCTTATCGTAATAAAATCTGTATACAAGTTTTTGACCGTTTACTTCTCCCCAGGCATAATTTGCTCCTTCGTACATATATCTGAAGCCGGAAGGAATTACATATGTGACCTCATACATGCCGCTTTCGGCAGCCGGTGAAATATTGGGTATTATCTGAACCTTCACTACATCCGAATGATTGAAGCTCTTCTTTTTCTCATAGGCATTTTCAAGCATGTAATCCACAGATATTGAGAATTCGTCAGTCTTGTTTTTATACAGGTCATCCTTGTTTCCAAGAGCCTCAACCTTGCATGCTATTGCTCCCTTTATGCCGCTAAATACAACTCTGGTTATCTCATCTTTTTTTACAGTAAAGCTTTCGNNCGCCAGAAGCGCCGTGAGCTCGTAATCATTCTCCTTGGTGCTGCCTTCTCCCCAGTACAAATAGTCTTCCGACGCATTAAGCCTGTTTGCCAGCTCCCTGTAATGCTTTCTTGCGGTTTTTCCGTCGCCCAGCTCCGCAAGAGTGAGGGACAGATATATTTTATCTATTTCACTCAGGTCTTGTTTTTCCAGCAAATCATATATTGCAACCAGTACAGGCTGCCTGTACTTGCTCATGCCCCACAGGGCTGCTGCAGTATCCGTGCTGTATTCATCGTTACTCAAAATATTTTTAAAATATTTCTTCATCTTTTCGTTCAGGTAGCTGCTGTCGAATATGTGAACCATTTTAGCAGTCAACTCAGCATCCCTCTCCGAATAGGTCAGAAGCCTCAATCCGCCTTCCTTGTCCTCATATCTGAATATTGTGTCAAGGAGCTCATCCTCGTCATAGTATAGCTCGGTTCCAAAAAGGCTGTTTATATAACCTGCCGCTATCATAGAGACTGCAGTTTGATCTATTCTGCTGCCATCTGAGGACGAAATTGTTCTCAGGCTGTTATAGAAATCGGAAGTGCTTTCATTGTAAAGCGTAATGACCGGATTTGAATACACCTTGTCGAGGACAGTGCTTCCGGAAATTTTGTAATAGCCGGTGTTTTGAAAATACACATATGAATCCACAACACTGAATTCTTCCATGATTTTATCCTGATGGCTGCTGCTTTTTGCAGTTACATATATTTCATAGCTTCCTTCATCAAGTTTGCCAATGCTTATATTTGTATAATCTCCCGCTTTGCCGGATGATTTGTATTCTGTTTTTTTACCGTCGTCCTTGTTTCTTACAGCAACAATATATTCAATGTTTTCCCCCTGCTTTACCGCAGTTCCGAATACTCTGAGAGATGCCTCAATCTTATCTTCGGAAAGATATTTTTTACCCATAATCAAATCCGTAAAGAACGGAAGGCTTGAGCTTATATTTGTGGTGCCACTTCCGGCATACAGTTTCTCTGAAATTGCCTGATAGGTTATGCGCCATGATGTGAGGTTGTCAGCCAGCGTAAACTTCATTGAGGCCCTGCCGTCAGAGCCGGTCGTAATTGTTTTAAAGACATTGGCATCCTTGAAGTCATCTCTGAATTCACCGTCCGGTCCTCCTCCGCCGCCCATTTCGGCAAAGGAATTTTTTTCGCTGAGGTCAATGTTTGACAGGTAGCTTTTTATCATGCCGCCGTTCCACGAATATCCGTACAACCCTNNACTGTATACAGCGGCAAAGTAAGCCTCGTCAACCACGCTTATGTTCACATCCGCAACCTGCGGCCTGCCGTATTCATCCGTTACCCTCACCTTGACTTCAACCTCTTCTCCCGGCCTGTATTCCTTCCTGTCTGTCGTAAGCTCTATATTGAGCTTCCTTTCAGACCTGTCATAGATCAGGCTTTCATTAGGCAAAGCTAAGTAAAGGTACCCGTTTTTAATATACACTGCATATAATTGTGTGTTTGGAATATAATTCTCGCTAAAGACTGTCTTCACTCTTGTTGTATCATACACATCATAATCCGCAATACCATTTCTCATATATATTATTAGCAGGCTGTCATTTTCCAGTTCCTCAATATCCTCTCCCATATACTGCAGCTTCAGATTCACGGGGGCATTCAGCCTGTAGGTCTTCCCCGGATCAATCTTCTCCAGCGTATAATAGCCGTCGTAGTATGAGTACCTTCTGCTGAATGCACTTAGCGTTTCGTTGATTCCTCCGTTGCCGTCCTCGTTGAATGCAATTATCTCATAGTTTCTGTCCTCTCTGAAGTCCGGTATTTCTACGGAGGCAATACCTCCCTCGGTGGATATATTCTGGTCGTATACCGTATTTTCAATCCTTTTGTAGTCGTATTTTATTACATTTACCTTGTTGATAAAGTCGTATTCCTCTCCTACAACAACCTTTTCGTTGTATCTTTCGATTATCCTGACATTTACGGTATCGTCAACAGGCTTTCCCCTCAGCTTCTCGTAGTCGTACCAGTATCCCTCGGGGTCGTAATTTTCAAGGCTCAGCTCGTGAAGCAATATGCTTATTGATTTTAGGTCCTCTTCATTCTGCTCCATTTCAAGCATCCTGTGCTTTGGAAATATTTTTATTGTATTTCTGGTGTACACATTTGCATCCTCAGCCTTGTCATTGAAGGCATCAGCATATACCTCAACGGGTCTCCAGCTGTCGCTGACTACTCTTGTGTTGAGCCTTAAAGAATAATCACCATTTTTGTCTGTTTTGACACTCATGTCAAATCGCTCGTACTCCAGCACATCTGAATATGTATTTGTTTTCATGCGAAGATCAAGTCCAGGCATGGGAGAACCGTCAAAAAAGCTCGAATTTATTCTATAATTTACCTCTTCACCGCTGTATGCAAATTTCTTATCCATACTGCCCTTAAGGGTGAACAGGGGCTTTGTGTATTCTCTTATGTAAGCACTCGTTCCCGAAATGAGAGTTTCATTGTCATAAACTCTTATTCCAAGCCACTCAGCCGTTATATTGCTTATTTCAAAGCTTGCCTGATATGTTCCCGCATCCGTGAGCTTCACAGTCCTTGTTTCAAGAATCAAATCTCCGTCGTACAACTCAAGCTTTACCTCTCCCACAGATTTTTTATCCCTGTGCTTAGCAAAGCCCCATACATTGATGGTGTCTGTAGGAAGATATACGGGACGGTCAGTGTCTATGTATCTGTAGTAATCATAGGAGCCGTAATTGTATCTGTAATAATAGTCGTTTATAAAAAAGCTCTCGCCGTATATGAAGTCATTGTAGCCCTTTGCTCTCACTGTAAGCTTTATAGCCTTTTCATCCGAAGGAAATTCATCCAGCACAAGAACTCCCTTTTCATTGGTGTAGCCTGCCATTTTGCCGTTGAGTATTACCTGCGCATCCTCTATTCCTCCGCCGGTTGCTCCCTCGCCTGCAAATACAAGCATGCCGTTTTCAAATATGCCGTAGTAAACCAATATGTCGTTTATCTGAAGGAAAAGATACTGCTTTTGGGCCAGCCCCTCCCCGTCGAATTCAAGAAGATAGTAACCCTTTTTAAGCTCTTCCGGCAGCTCAAATAATGCGTTAAGATAGGTTGGCGTCTCCTGCATGTGGGGTCTCTGGCTCATGGAGCTCATGAGAGCAAGCCTGTCATTATCGGCGGCCTTCGGAAATTTTCCCGTTTCAGCATAAAAAGACACATCCTCTGTAAATTTTCCCACATCGTCGTACTGATAAATATTTATATTGTATTCCTGTTCCTTGCCCACATAGGCATCTATTATTTTAACGTTGCTTTCGTGTATGTTAATTATTGCTCTGTTGAAATAAATTTCCGAGCTTCTTTCGCTCTGTGTTTTAAATGTGAACTTGTAGTCTTCCTGAAGCTTTTCCTCACTGCCTGCGGGACCGTAGCCCTTTTTGACTGTGACAGTGTAAATGGTGTTCATATCCAATTGTGACGGAACAAATATTGCCGCATTGTCCTTATATACAAACTTCCCGTCAACCTTCGGCATTATTTCAAAATAATTATCAATACCTGCCAGATTTCCCTGAGTAAAATATATTTCAATTCCGGAATTTACCGGCACATAATCGCCTGCGTCCACAGGCAGGGTACTCTCCACTCCAAACTGCTTCCTTGTCTGAAATGCCCATGAATATTCGTAGGACTCGTCCTTCAGTGTGAACTGATAGATTTCGTCGTATTTAAAATCAGACAGAGGAATGACGTTGTACTCCGTAGATGACAGCTCTTCAATTTTAAGCTTACTCTCGGGAGCAACCTTAAGATTTTTCTCCACATATGCTTTATCTATGCCGTCCCTGGACGTAAGCTTGAAGGATGAAGAATTGCCGATACCGTGCTTGTCATACTCAACAGCTGCAAGCTCAAATCTGTCCTCGGCAGGCATATTGTCATGACGCTCAGGAACATCTTCAACTACATCCTCCCTGCCTCGCGAGCACGCGGTAAATACAAGACAATTGCATAAAATGCATGATAAAATACGTTTGTACATAGATACCTCCACACTTGAAATAAATACTGTTATTTACATTATATACCTATTGCCTGTAAATTTCCATTTAATTTTACGATATGCCCTCATCGGATTTTTGACATAAACATTTATGTACCGACAGCATAGAATAATATAGCTTTATGAAAGGAAGGAAAATTCATGTACAACTATAGTAACTATCCATGCAACAACTACAGAAATGCGCCGTGGTACACCCCGGAGATGTATCCATATTTTTATGCGCTGGGTCGTCCGGATTATATGTGGGAGTATCCTGTGCGAAACACAGACTACTCGGGAATGGCAATTAAAGATTACGGGCCTAATCCCTTTGCCATAAATATAGATGAGGCTTCAAAGCAAAACAATAACTTCCGCACTGCACTGTGGACCGGCGATCACATGCAGCTTACACTGATGAGCCTTGCTCCGGGAGAGGATATAGGCATGGAAATACACCCCAATGTTGACCAGTTCATACGGATTGAGGAAGGTCAGGGCACGGTAAGAATGGGAAAAGACAAGAACGCAGATGAATATGTAGTAAACGTGGACGATGACTATGCATTCATTGTTCCGGCTAATACGTGGCACAATGTGGTCAATACAGGAAGTACACCAATGAAGCTGTATTCCATTTATGCTCCGCCTCGTCATCCCCACGGTACAATTCAAAGAACAAAGGCAGACGCCAATGCCGCAGAATAAAGTGCTTTAACATCGAAAAGATGGCTGATGCATTTACCAATGCAGCAGCCATCTTTTTTCTCATTCTTTTTTCCTGATTAATCTTCCATGTTTATATCGATAAATCTGTTACCCTTGCCCCATACGGATATTATGGGCAGCACCTTTACAAATGCTGCGGGGTCGATTCCTTTTATATATTTTTGAATCATTATGGACTGATTTGGAGAGCATACGGATTCTATCTGTATTTTTTCCTCGTTTGTATATCCTCCCCTTGTCTTATAGACTGTAACTCCTCTTCCCAGCTGAAGCATTATGTAATTGCTGATTTCTTCATGCTTGCTGCTGATTATTTCCAGCTTGTACAACTTTGTTCCTATGCCGAACATGGCATAATCGCACGCCTTGGTTATTATCATCTGCCCTATTACAGAATACAGCGCTATGTTCATTCCAAACGCAAAGGCTGCTATGGTCAGGACAATTCCGTCTATTGCCATCATGAGATAGCTTACGTTTACCGCGGGGAAAAGTTTTTTATTNNAAGAAGGAAAATCCCTTCCTGAGAATCATTCCCACACCTGCGCCGTAAAAAATCGAGAAATAAACCATGGCAAGAAAGATATCATTTTCCACAAACTGAAATTCAAAGTTTTGCATCACAAGCAAGACGGTAGGATACAAAATCGAGAGGAAAATAATCTTCATTACCTCCTTCTTTCCCATAATCAGATACGTCCCAATCAATATTATGAAGGTTGCAAAGTAATAAATATATGAATAGTTAATATTTGTATACTTTTCAATTATAATTGCCAATCCTGTTATACCGCTGGTTATGAGTCCATTTGGCTTTAGAATGTAGTTCACCGAAAATGCGGTGATAACGCATCCTACAGTAAGATACACAATATTACTGATGAAATTTTTTAAGTTTATCTTCTCCATACATCTCCTATGTCCTTTACAGGCACTGCGACTTATTTTTATTATATGTGTTAATTATTATACAATATTATTGTCTGCGTAACAACTCAATTTTATATTTTCGGCAAGAAGAACTTCCAATATGAATATGGAAGGAAAAATCCAATTATTCTTAAACCCTTAGGCATATTAAGCATATTATATTGCAGGAGGGATGTAAATGAACAGAAATTTTTGCAGAGCAGACATCAACATGGAGGATTTCAGGCGGCTTTTCAAATTTAACAATGTTGAAATTATGAAGCTTAACATTAAATATCCAATACTGCGCCTGATCTATAACCCTAATACGGAATGGTTAATTAACAGTGAGATTGCTTCCAGCATAGATCAATATATAAGACGCGTCAATGAACTGTATGATCAGGCAGCCGACCAATACAGGGAATCTTTGATTACAGATTATCCTTTTCACCAATATGAGGCGTACATGGCTTACAATGTGCCCTACAACCAAAATTGCCTTTTGAGTGTGTATAATGATGAGTATGAATTCACCGGCGGAGCTCACGGAAATACAACAAGAAGCTCGGCCACATGGGAGCTCTTCAGGGGCACACGCCTGCCTCTCTACAGTTTTTTCAAACCTGGCACGGATTACAAGAAGCTGCTTACGGATGAAATAATTAAACAGGCTGAAAAAAATTTTGCCGAAAACCCCGGCATCTACTTTGATAATTATAAGGACCTCATAGTGAGCGCCTTCAATCCGGACAGCTTCTATCTCACTCCGGATGGTCTAGTAATTTATTATCAACAATATGATATTGCGCCATATTCCACCGGAATTGTGGAGTTCACGATTCCATACGATAAAATCGGATGGTCTCCCGAATCATGGAGGCAGATTGTGTAGTTAACAACTTTTGAAATATGTGGCCTGAAAGTCCATGCAGCATGGACTTTTGAGCTGCATATACATTAGATGTCTTAATTAAATTCAAACTATGGTATCTTTTTAATTTAACATTTCTTGATGCTCAAACGGTATCTATTAACTGCTATTCGGTTATTGACAATATAGGACTTGCATTATACCATTAATATATGGTAAATATCTACCTGTTCTAAAATATGAAAAGAGGTTCTTATATGAAAAAGAAAGTATGTAGACCTTCATATGCTGCGTGGCTATCTGCTCTTGAATGGAGCGGTAATGTTAAAATTAATTAAATATAATGAAAATAATAATGACAAAAGAAAAATTGCTGTTAAGATATAAACCTGCTATAACACCATGTAAAAAAACTTTTGAAGAAACTCAAATATGGTTAAAAAGTAAATATGATGTGGAAGAAATATCGTTATCCGAATTCACGTCTGCATTTATTAAGCATATGAAATTTAATGCATTGCATGCTATTACTAACAAAACACTGCAATTAAGATTTGACACTTTTAAATTTGTTGCGTACAAACTTTTAGAAACGGAAAAAAATAAATCTTACAACAGTATATTATTCACAAATGGTTTTACTGAAAAGTTTGTCTATATTATCTTAGAACAAGAAACAGGATATAATTTAGCCAATCACAGTAAAATTCAGTTAGAATTAACTATTGCTCAAGGGATTAGTCAATATGATTACGATAACAACACTGACGTTTTACTTAATTATATTAGTTGTATAGATAGATTAGACAAAAAAGAATATTAGTTAGATTAAATCTACTTAATGAAAGAGAAAGCAGTTGGTTACCATCAAGACTTGTAACTTCAAACCTTTTATGGTATGAATTATTTTTATACCGCCTTTAGTTTTCATCTGCCATTAATTACAACTTTTCTATTTTTTTCATAAAAGTTCGGTGCCTTCAGATGATTAGAGGGATGTAGCATTTTTTTGTTTTGCTACATCCCTCTTTGTCTCGTCAAATCCGAGGGTTCTCCAGAATCATGAATAATTCATGAGCCTGGCTGTTTTGAATATTAACGCTTAATGCTTCAAAGATAAGCGATTTTTCAGCTTTATCAGCTCATACCAAAGCACAGATACGGCTGAAAGCCCCAGAGCGGTCAACAGCAGCGGCAGTGTCAGTGGAGCAAGCTTCAGCGCCCCGGACAGCGGCGTATACAGAATCAGGACGAGCAACGCCAGCGTGCCGAGATTGACCATCCACATCACCCGGTCTTTCATCAGGAGACTGGCGGATTTGAAGATTGAATCATGGTCAGAACTGTTGACCTGCACCAAGAACAGATTTGCAAGCATGATGACGGCCAGCCCCATGGAGCGTGCTACCGGTGCATTGGAGGGGTCGTGTGCCAGCACCGTGAAATACGACCCGAATGAGGCGGCAAACACCGTAAGCCCCTGCAAAATGCTTTTACCCAACAGCTCTGCGGTCAGTAACTTATCTTCCTGATTGCGTGGGCGGCGCTCCATAATATCGCTCTCGGCAGGCTGACGCTCCAGAACGATGGAGCAGGTTGGATCGACGATTACCTCCAGCAGTACCACATGGAGTGGTAAAAGCAGGAGCGCATCCGGCGCGATGCCAAGAAACGGAGCAAGCAGAGCCGAAAAAGCAATTGGAATATGGATTGTAAAAACATATCCCACCGCCTTGCGGATGTTGTCATAGATGCGGCGGCCGTCCTTCACGGTTTCTACAATGGTTGTGAAGTTATCGTCCATCAGGATAATGTCGGCCGCTTCCCGGGAAACCTCGCTGCCCCGTTTGCCCATGGCAATACCGATGTCGGCATATTTGAGAGCCGGTGCATCGTTTACTCCATCACCGGTCATGGCGACAATTTCGCCATTTTCCTTGAATGCATTGACAATGCGCATTTTATGCTCCGGAATCACCCGCGAAAAAATGGAAACCGTCTTGACAGCCTCACATAGCTCCTCATCACTCATGTCATTCAGCATATCGCCGGTAATAATATCATCCTCATGAAGCAGGCCGATTTTTTTAGCTATGGCTGAAGCAGTGGTGCCGTTGTCGCCTGTAATCATCACCACGCGGATACCCGCCCGATTGCAAACTGCAATGTCCTCCTTCACGCTCTCGCGGGGAGGGTCAGCCAACCCCACAAGGCCAAGCAACGTGAGGCGGCAGTCGGTTATAGAGACGGGAATTTCCGCCTCGCTGCGGGGATNNGCTATGGCAATGACCCGCAAACCACGCCCTGAAAGCTCCTGATTTTTGCTTTCCGCCTCCGCCCGCTGCTCCTCATTCAGCTCGCAGACGGTGAAAATCCCCTCAGGGCTTCCCTTGGCCGCAACCAGGATGTCTCCGTCGTGCCGCCAGACATGGCCCATCATTTTCAGTTCATTGGTAAAAGCATACTCCGTTAGAAAGACACTCTCTTCAAAAATGTGTTCCCGGGTGATGCCATGGTCCTCGCAGCAGGTAAGCATCGCTTTCTCCATCGGATCATAGGTGTCGGTCTCACAGCCTAATCCCATGGCTTCCACCATGCCCTGCTCATCACCGCAGGCCACCCACAGCTCCTGCACGGACATCTGATTCATGGTAATAGTGCCGGTCTTATCCACACACAGCACCGATACCGCCCCCAGAGTCTCAACGCTGGGAAGCTTGCGTACAAGGGAGTGTTTCTTGGCAAGCCGCCACGCTCCCATTGAAAGAAACACGGTGAGGATGACCGGAAACTCCTCCGGAATCATGGCCATAGCCAGTGTCACACCTGAGAGGACGCTCTCCACCAACCGGTCTATAAAATCATGGTCGGGTATATTCATCCAAGTAAAAATGCCCACCAGCACAAACAGCATGCCCGCGATGATGGTACATGTCCTAATCAGCTTACCGGTCTGCTTTTGAAGCGGGGTACTCTCCTGCGGAGCAGCGGCTATGTTCTTGCCAATTTTCCCATACTCGGTAGCCGCGCCGATTTTATCTACACGAATAGTGGCCGTACCCTGAATTACCAACGTACCAGCATAGCAGTAATCTCTGCGCCAGTAGTCTTCAGACGGCTCCGAGCTATGTTCTGTAACCTTACGGACGCCCTCTGCCTCACCGGTGAGAGAGGATTCATCCACAGACAGGTCGGCGCACTTAACCACCACACCATCGGCGGGAATTTTCACACCCTCATAAATCATCATCAGGTCTCCGGGAACGAGGTCGGCGCTGGCGATGGTCTGTTCCCGACCGTCCCTGATGACGGTAACATGGGGCGCGGAAAGGTCCTTCAAAGCGTTTAATGTCTTGTCGGTTTTCCATTCTTGGATGACATTAATGCTGATCATGCCAACTACAAAAATGAGCATGATGATGCCGTCCCGCGGCTCGCCTAACAGAAAATAGATGGTCGCCGCCACTAATAACAATAAAAACATGGGTTCACAGATAATGTGGAGAGTTTTCTTCAAAAAGCTCTCCTTCTTTTGCGGATTCAGTTCGTTTTTCCCGAACTGTTCTTGAAGCCTTTTAGCTTCCGCAGCGGTTAGTCCCGCTGGATTTATAGATTTGTTTGTCATAAAAGAATCCTCCGTTTCCTGCCTGAAGCAGTGTCTTGATTTCTCCTATGGCACTCCATTTGAAAAGTCGACTGTCCCGTAAGGGTATAAAAATACACACCTGCGGAACCTACCACTGTCCCACAGATGTGTTGATAATCCATCTGCTGCCACCTACAAGGGCGGCCCGGCCCCACACCCTTTCGGGCATCGCCTGCTCAGTTTGTACTGTTGGTCTCACACCCCTCATGGGGATGTAATGCAGTGCAAAGAGATTCTACTAAATTATATGCAATAGATAGCATTTTGTCAACTATAATTGGTCTCTTCCTCTTCTTTTAGCAGTATACATATTGTCGTCAGCCATTTTGAACAAATCCTCATAGGATCTTTCCTCATTTACAATGGCAACGCCTATACTTACCGAAACCAATTCTTTTTCCATTATCTTCTTCACAAGCATGCCCAGCTGTTCGCATTTCGCATGTATAAACTCCGCGGAAGGAACGTCCTTCATGTATATACAGAATTCATCTCCGCCTATGCGCCCGATAATGTCGGTGCTTCTGAATGTAATTTTAAGGCTTCTGCCTAAATCCTCAAGAACCTGATTTCCTGTAAGGTGGCCCAGGGTGTCATTAATATTCTTGAAGTTATCGCAATCCAGCAATATCAGCGCATCCATCTTGTGCTTATCCTTGCTGCGTATTCTGTCCACTATCAGCTCCCTGGTGGTTGTGGCATTGTACAGGCCCGTCAGCCCGTCAATCTGCGACTTCATAAGAAGCTCTTCCTTTTCTGCCACCTCTTTGCTGATATCAATGAGCTTGCCCATGATTGAGTCCACTCTGCCGTAGTCATCACGCACAATTGAATTAACCGCCTTGAATATTCCTTCTCCTCCGTCGGCAAGGGGGAGCCGAATCATTGAAATATATCCATCCGATATATCCCCTGACAAAATGCANNGCATTCCAAAGAGGCGGACACATTTGTCGGACAGTTCAAGCCGATCATCCTTGGGTGAATACTCATAGAGATATTCATTGGAGATCTGAGCAAGCCTCTCATGCCTTCTGTTTTGTATCCTCAGCTTTTTATTTATGCGTATGTATGAGATAAAACTGTACAGCAGCACACTCAGGGCCAAAAGCGAAACAAGAATAATCTCTTTTCCGTAAGCTCTCATAATCATGCCCGGAGTTATTTTATATATCTCTTCGCTTGAAGCCATATATTGAGTTGGAGCCACCCCTCCGATAGTCACAGCCTTCGGTGCATCCTGTCCGGCTATGTACACCTTTTCCTCCTGTGTAAGTGACATTGCAGCCTCCACAGGCAAATAAAACCCTACAATAAAAAACACCCCGATTATAAATATTTTACTCAACATCTTTTTGCAATTATTCATAATGTCCTCTTGTCATAAATGTTGTTTAAAATAATCCGGTATCTCCGTTTATAAAAACATATGTATCCTTGTCCGAAAACTCCTCAGAGTAAAAATAATTAAGCCTGTCAAAGCTTTTAATATCTTCCGCCTCCTTGATCTGCTTTTCTGCCATAAAGCGAACCATCTCACCTCTTGCCATTTTCACCTGAGTTCCCTTTTCTATTACCTTGTTTCCCTTTCTTTCACCGAAAACGCATGTGATAAGCCTGATGCCGTCCTCAACATAGTCAGAAATGCATTTGCTGTATTCCTTTGAGGCCAGATTTATAATGCAGCTGCTTTCAGAAAACAGCTCAGACGCAATTTTGTCCTTCCAGAAATCGTAAAGAGAGCATGCGTCTGTAAGCCGAATCCTTGCCTGCATTTCAAGCCTGTATGGAGTTACTCCGTCAAAGGGCTTCAGCATACCGTAGAATCCCGACAGTATACGCAAATGTTCCTGTATATAATTGAATTCATCGGTGCAGAACACGTCCGGAGCCATATACTGATATGGAATTCCTTCATAGGCCAGTATGGACGGAGTGAGATTTCTGTACAAATCCATTGTCTGAACTCTACCGTAATTCAATTGGGCAATTTTGTCATTGCATTTCCAGATATCCTTTGCCTCTTCATACTCCAGGCCTTTCATATGCGATAAAAGCATCTCCGTTTCCTTTACAAATTTTGGGATAAATATATCCCCGGGAAAATCGGCATCAACCCGCATTTTCTTGGCAGGTGAAATTATTATTCTCATCATTGTCTCTCGGCATCGTCAATTTTTACTATATAATATCAGAAAGTAATCAAAAAATCAATTAACCTATTTAGATATTTCATATTAATATAAGTATCCCCTAATATGTGCATTTATCAACAAATTCATGGTAATTAAAAGCATTTTCTACATTGTTCTTG
>DOON01000027.1:2506-2808 GCA_003514865.1 Clostridiales bacterium | reverse complement strand
AGCAATGGGCTTCGCTCTTGGCGGCGCTGCACAAATTATTGCAGGAATAATGGAATTCAAGAAAAATAACGTATTCGGAGCCACAGCTTTTACGGCTTATGGATTTTTCTGGTGGTCTCTCATTTTAATTTGGATTAATCCGTTCGATGGGATAAAAAGCGCAGATGAAAAAAGCATGGGCTTCTATCTGCTTCTTTGGGGAATATTCACACTTTTCATGTTTATAGGAACATTGAAGCACAACAGAGCATCACAGGTGGTATTTTTATCTCTGACAGTTTTGTTCTTCCTGCTTGCCATAG
>DOON01000027.1:0-2400 GCA_003514865.1 Clostridiales bacterium | reverse complement strand
GCTTGCCATAGGTGATTTCACAGGTGTTCCCGCAATTAAAACACTGGCAGGATACGTTGGAATATTCTGCGGTGCATCTGCCATCTACAACTCAGTGGCACAGATAATAAACAACGAATTTAAGAAGACAATTATGCCTTTATAATAAAAAATAAATCCGGACATGTATCATATATGTACCGGATTATTTTTTTAGGCAAATATTCCATACTGATTTTTTATGTCAAATATTTTATCCAGGAAAAAAAACTGTATCATTTCACCACGGTCCGCAAGCCTGAGAAGCTCTTCCTTATCAACCCACTTCACTTCCGCCACCTCTGATTCCTGCAGCGTGAGACGGCTGATATCAACATCCTTTATAATAAAGTAATAATCATCAAATCCATTGTCGAAGTTTATAGTAAAATGAGGTCTTACCTCTGTAAGGTCAATTTCCAGCCCCAGCTCCTCTTTTGTTTCACGCATTGCCGCCGACTGAATGCTATCGCCTGAAACAGCAGAACCTCCCACNNCCATGGCTGCCTTTTTTGTATGAGCAGTTGATTTTTGCTATTGAATATGCACACATGCACCACAAGGTGGTATTCACCCTTCTCCATGGGGTCACCACGCCTATGCTTCTTCCCGGTCAGTATCCTGTCACAGTCATATAAATCCCATATTTCATCATCATTTTCCCGATGCAGGGCTGTTTTCTTTTCTTCAGGCATTATTACACTCTCTTTCCTGTCATTATTTTGCTTCTTTTATTATATACATCCTCATCCTGACACTCTTTTGCAGGATTCAAAATATCAATATTAATTTTATATTATACTGGCGGTAAAATCAACAGTATTACATCAAACTTTGCATACGGCCGGAGCTTGTATATCATAAATTTATATCGATGATATCTTTAATAATTTTAATCACAATATTAATTATCTTAATTTTTATATTAATTATTTTAATTTTCATCTTGACATTTCACTCAAATAGATGTATGTTATATTTATATTAAGGATGGTGAAAAAATGAAATATAAAGCACCGAGCAAATGTCCTGTATGCGGAGAAAAATTATCGATTACCAAGCTGGGATGCCATAAATGCTCTACATCAATAGAGGGTGTGTTTGAGCCGTGCGAATTTTGCAGGCTTCCGGAGGAAGAGCTCAGCTTTTTAAAAATCTTCATAAAATGCCGCGGAAGCATAAAGGATGTGGAGAAGGAAATGGGAATATCCTACCCCACAGTACGCGGGAAGCTGGATTCATTGATAAGAAGCCTGGGATATGAGGTTGCTCCGAAGGAAACGGAAAAAGAAAACGAAGAAAAAAAGGCTGCAAGAAATGAAATTCTTGACAAGCTTTCAAACGGTGAGCTTACGCCAAAGGAAGCAACGGAAAAAATAAAAAATTTATAACCGCGGGAGGTAAAAAATGAGTGAGCAGAAAAGAATACTTGAAATGATAGAAAAAGGGCAGATTACAGCCTCTGAAGCAATGGAGCTGCTGAATGCACTTAGCGAGACTGAAGCAGAGAATGAAATCAATGCCGTAGCTGTGCACAATCCATTGAAATCAAACTATAAATACCTTAAAATCAAAGTGACTTCAGACAACAATACCGTAAATGCGAATGTGAACATTCCCATAAGGTTTCTAAGGGCACTCGGAGGCATTGCAGGCAAGCTGACGACCATGATTCCCAAAGATGCCCGCAGAGAGATGGAAAGCAAGGGAGTGGATATTTCAAACATTGACTTTGTTGAAATTATTGATGACCTGCTGAGCGGAACCATTGATGACCCTAGCATAGTTGATATTGATGCGTGGGATGAGGAGCATAACACCACTGTAAAAGTTAAAATTTACGCGGAATAAATTCGAAATGCATATTTAAAGTGCAGCTGCTCTAAGGGTGCTGCACTTTTATTGTTAAGAATATAAAGTATGCTATTGCATATCAAACCACTTTTCAGCGCTTTTTGCATCGCCCGGTCTTGCGAAATAATATCCCTGAATATAATCACATTTCATTTCTTCGAGAACACGTTTCTGTCCGGCGGTTTCCACCCCTTCGCAAACAACCTTCATGTTTAGATTGTGTGCCAGCTCTATTATGCTTCTTATAACCCGGTTCTCTGTTTCTCTTTCAATTGCCTTGTCTACAAAGGACTTGTCAATTTTCAGTATGTCAATGGGAAGTATCGTCAGGTAGTTAAGCGAAGAATATCCCGTTCCAAAATCGTCTAAGGCTATGCTTATTCCAAGCTGCTTCAACCTTTTAAGAATTTCAATATTATCTTTTGAAGAATTCCACAGCATACTTTCCGTAATTTCAAGCTCTAATTGATTTACGGGAAATTCCGTCTCAAGCAGAACCTCTTTCACAAAATTGCAAAAATTCACGTC
>DOON01000188.1:2899-4157 GCA_003514865.1 Clostridiales bacterium | reverse complement strand
AATAATCATATTAAAAACGAGCTGGAAAAAGCAGGTCACAAGTCAAATATTATACCGGCAACTCATAACTTCAACGAAGAAAAGCTAATGAGTGACTGGTCTCACAGACATGTTGCATATGTTGCAGGCATGGGTACATTTGGCATAAATAACATGCTCATCACGGAGAAAGGCTGCTGTGGCAGAATAGGAACATTCATTACAGACGTGAAATTGGAGCCTACCGAGAGAAAAAACAGCGAGAATTGCCTGTACAAGCATAGCAATATATGCAGAAAATGCGTAGATAGATGTGTGAATGATGCACTGACAGATAAAGGCTTTGACAGATTCAAATGTTATGAAATGTGCCTCTACAACGATAGTTTCCATTCTGACATAGAAGGTATTGCGGATGTGTGCGGCAAATGCCTTGTTAATGTTCCGTGCTCCACAAGAAATCCAATTAAAGGAACCGTCTAAGTATGATTAAGGAGAATTGAATATGAAGGAAATAATTGTAAATGGTGAAAAAATAACAATACGTGAATCACTCAAGTCCGATGCAAGAGCAGTTATAGAATATCTTCATATCATCGGAGGAGAATCAGACTTTTTGACATTCGGAGCAGGGGAATTTGAAATGAGTGTCGAAGAAGAAGAAAATTATATTGAAAATACCAATAAAAAACAAAATGCCATTTCCATAGTTGCAGAAATAAACGGCAGAATAGTGGGCAACCTGAATTTCTCCGGTGGACCTCGCCAGAGGACTGCCCATGTCGGTGAATTCGGCGTGAGTGTCCTCATGGAATATTGGGGTAATGGAATAGGCGAAGAGATGTTAAGGTATCTCATAAGCTGGAGTAAAAATTCAGGAATAATCCGAAAAATAAATTTAAGGACCAGAGCCGACAATACACGTGGTATTAATTTGTATAAAAAACTTGGCTTTGCAGAAGAAGGTTTATTGAAAAGAGATTTTTGCATCAACGGAGAGTTTTATGATTCCTTGGAGATGGGGCTACTCATAGATTAACTGACTATGAGTATGTATGTATTATGTAAAAACATTAAAATATAATATTGAGGATNNTATGCTTATGCAAGTAAGGTGACAGCAGACATGGAATTAATCTTTTTAGCAGGCTCATGCCCGCTTGATAAATGCGGAACTGTTACCTTAATTAACGACTATGAGGGTCAGGCAAGACTGTGCGTTGAAAATTTAAAAGAGGCATTGAAGGAATGCGGTGCAGGACTTAAAAATATTGCATAT
>DOON01000188.1:0-2894 GCA_003514865.1 Clostridiales bacterium | reverse complement strand
AGATTTTAAGTACGCGGGAGGGTTGTATGAATAATATATCTATAAGGGAACGAACCGTAGACGATGCAGAAATGTTTTATGGATTCATTATGAAACTCGACACTGAAGCTGAATACATGCTTTTTGAAAAAGGAGAACGGATTATAACACCTGAAATTATAAGAAGTAATACTGAAAATATAATTAAAGATGGAGATGCCTGCTATGTAGCCCTAGATGGAAATATCATAGCTGGATACTTGATTGCAGTAAGGGAAAAATACATAAGAACAAAACATGTTGCAGGCATAATTATCGGCATTTTAGAAGAGTATTGCGGAAATGGCATCGGCTATGAAATGTTTAACCATCTGTTTAAATGGGCAGATACTAACGGCGTAAAGCGTCTTGAACTTCTTGTAATAGCTGAGAATATAAGGGCAATAAATTTATATAAAAAATTAGGATTCCGAATTGAGGGCGTCAGAGAAAACGCAACTTATAAAGACGGAAGATATTATGATGAATACTACATGGCTAAAATGCTGTAACTACAGAATAATAAAAAGGGAGAAATGCNNGAGTGCAATGAAATATTAAGTAACGCCGAAATAGGTATACTGTCAACCATATGTGAAAATGGGTATCCCTATGGAGTCCCGCTTAATTATGTTTATTCTAACGGATATATTTATTTTCATAGTGCTGCCAATGGACAAAAACTTGATAATATCAATCTAAACGGAAAGGTTTCATTCTGTGTAACCAGCGATGTTGAGCTTTTATCTGACAAATTTGACACAAATTACAGAAGCGTTATATTATTTGGAAATTCCTCAGAAGTAAATGAAAATGAAAAAGCAGAAGCTCTGCTTGAATTTATTAAGAAATATTCAGGTGCTTATATTGAACAGGGAAAAGAATATATCAATAAAGCAAAAGGTGCTGCTAAAGTCTATAAAATAGATATAGAGCATATGACCGGAAAAGCGCAGAAATAAATTATGAGTATTCAAACAAATAAACAGCGTATTGCAACAGGATACCGGAAATAGTATCCTGTTCATTTATTTTCAGTAATAATAATTTATTGTAAGGTTAGAAAGACTGTTGTATAATAAGGACAGTTTGACTAAAAATACTTATGAGAAAAGACATTGACACAGCGGAGTACATATATGCTTGATGATAAAAAAACATGGATTTATATATTGCTTTTTACATTCATTTCTGTTCTTGCATTAACAGTTAACCAATACGCATACAGCCTTTACGGTTTGAATCTATATGAATACATCAAATATTCTCAGGACTTTACATATGAAGAAAGAATGTATTTGGAGAAAAGACAGTCCTTGTACTATACTTCTGACAGCAAGGCCCCACCGTTTTCATTCCAGGACAAATATACGGGTGCATACAAAGGATTCGTTTTAGACTATGCTTCAGCCTTATCCATTGAACTGAATACAGAAATCGAATTTGAACCCAGGGTATGGGAGGAGGCAATTCAAAGTGTAATCTCAGGCGAGTCGGATATGACTGAATTATACCCAAGTGAAGATAGAAGAAAACAAATGTTGTTTACTAAGGGAATCTATAAAATCCGGGCGATAATTATGACAAGAAATGACTATACAGATATAAAGCACGGAAATGACCTCAAAGGACATAAAATTGCCATAGAAGCAGGTGATTATGCAAATGAATATATAATTAACAACATTACTGATGTCGAAATAATAAACACATCAGATTATCTTGAAGCTATTAATATGCTTTTAAATGGAGAAGTTGACGCTGTCATCGGAGATGAGCCAATACTTATATATTTCATGGGTGAGCTGAGTATTGAAAACAAGGTGAGCATATATGAAAAACCTTTGTATGAGCTTGATATATGTTTTGGTGTAAATAAGTCCAATCCGTTATTGGTAAGTATTCTTAACAAAGGAATACTGGATTTGGAAAAAAACGATTTTGCACCTAAAATACAGCAGAAATGGTTTGGTCTTTCAGCTCCTGTTCACAGGGACAAATTTTCAGCACAAATGATGTTTATGCTCATTATTATATTGATAATGATGGCAATAGTGGCGTCAACTGTATCAGTTTGGACATATGCACTGAAAAAGAAAGTCATAAAACGCACAAATGAATTAAATGAAAGCAGAAATGATCTGCAGCTTACATTTGATGCGTTGTCAAGCTTTCTTATACTCATAAATGAAAACGGTATTATAGAAAATTTGAATAAGGCATTTGCAGACTGGCTTCAGAAAAACAAATATGATGTTTTAGGCAAGGAGTATAAAAGCATACCGTTGCTGGACAGAATAAACACTGATTATGAAAATGCAGGCAAAGAAATAACATTCAAAGGAAGGCACTACAACTACTATATAACACATCTTGAATATGAGAAGAATAAGCGTCTCATTTCAATAGAAGACAATACAAACGAAATAATAAGCAGAGCTCAGATGCTTCAGCACAATAAGATGATTGCTGTAGGACAACTGGCTGCAGGCTTTGCGCACGAATAAAGGAATCCTCTCGGAATAATAAGAAACTATTGTTATGTTCTGAAGAATAAGCTCGACAATAATGAACCTTTAATTGAAAAGTCAATTTCAAACATTGAATCTTCCGTACTGCGCGCAGGTAAAATGGTCGAAAACCTGCTTGATTTCTCGCGCTCCGGAGAAAATGAGCTCAAAATTATAGCTCTTAATGATGCCATTAAAGACATACTACTGCTCGAAAAGAGCATATCAGGCAAAAAAATAAACTTAGAAGTAATATGTGATAAAGATATTGAAATTTACACCAATATGGACTCATTAACACACATAATTCTGAATTTGCTTTCAAATGCTGCGGATGCTGTAGCTGAAGGCGGAAACATAACAATC
>DOON01000076.1 GCA_003514865.1 Clostridiales bacterium | reverse complement strand
CTTTCTGGCATCTGCGACCATTGAAAGGTAGTTTTCAATGTCTGGATTTGTTACTTCGGCATTTCTGTTGCAGAAGTTATCTACAAGCAGGAACGGCTCCGACCATCCAAGACCTAAGTATGCCATCTGGAAATTGCCATCAACCACATCCTGGTTAACATATGACCAGTTCTGCGTCTTAATAAGCATATCAATTCCAACTGCCTTTAAATCTATCTGTAGAGACTGTGCAACCTTTTTAGCCGTTTCAGAATCTCTGCAGTCAAATTCGAACGTAAAGTTCTTTCCATTTTTGTCTACAAAGCCATCGTTGTTTGTGTCAGTCCATCCGGCATCTGCAAGCAGCTTTTTGGAAAGCTTAGGATCATAACCATAATTTTTCTTATAGTATTCAACAGCTTCCTCTGAATAGTTCAGGCATTTTGAAAGAACAAGGCTGTATGCAGCTGTTTCAAATTTACTTAAATACAAGTTGAGATTGTCTCTGTTTATGGCGTGAATAAGTGCCTTACGAATACTTATATCCTGGAAAAGAGGATCTGTCATATTAAGCTCTGCGTAATTTACCTCTGCACCTGATGCTTCAAACACATCTATAATATCAGCTTTCACCAGCTCTTCATAGTATTCCGGCGGAACTGACGAAAGAACATCGTAATCACCGGTCTGAACTCCCTGTGCCAGCGTGAAGTTTTCTCCCGCAAACACAACCTTGATTTCTTTAATAGGCGAAGGACCTTGATTTTTCAGCATAGGGTTATTAGTCTTGTATCCTTCGTTAGCTTTCAGAATAACATATGCTCCCGGCTGGTATTCATCAACATAGTATGCACCGTAAGGATGAGCTCCCCAAAGCAATTCATCTGCAGAAAGTTTCTCTAATTCATCCTTGTCAATCATTCCAACGAACACGCTTTGGAAATTGTAGAGCATATCTGCCTGATATTCGCTCAGATGAACGATTACATCACGGCCGTCAACTTCCATGGATTCGATTGCTCTGTATCCGTCAGCATACGGGCTGACCTTCAGACCGTACTCAACACTTGCTATGAAGTCTTCAGGCTCAACCTGCTCACCTGTGGAATACTTCATGCCTTCAGGAAATGTAAGTGTCCATGTAAGTCCATCCTCACTCCATTTCTGCGCCGAAGCAATTCCCGGAAGCACATCTCCAGTTTCAGGGTCTTTTTCAAGAATAGGGTCTGCAATCAGGCACTGCATATCCGTCCAGTATGACACCTGGAAAAGGTCCGTTCCTTCCCACGAGTTGTCACCTAGTCCGTCTTTAATTACAAGAGGTTTTACTCCATTGCTTCCTCCCGATGTCTTTTCTCCGCTTGTTCCGCTGCTGCATCCTGCAAGGCTGGAAAGCGCAAGTGCTGCAATCATAATTAACGCAATTATTCTCTTTTTTTTCATTTTCTCCTCCTAATTTTAGAAATTCTATAATATATGATAGCCATGCTATCCAATATATTCGTTGCCGTATCTGAAGCAGCTCACCTGATGTCCGTCGGCAAGCACTGTGTTCTGGGGCTCCNNCACCTGTCAGTGCAGTATGGACATCTCGGATGAAAGTGGCAGCCTGTTGGAAGGTTAATCAAGCTCCCCGGGTCACCTTGCATCAGGTGTTTTTCATTTGTTCTGTCGTGAGGGTCCATTACAGGAGATGCTGCCATGAGCCCCTCTGTGTACGGATGCTTCGGATTTTTTATAACCTCCTCGGTTGGGCCCAGTTCCACAAGCTTTCCCAGGTACATTACGGCAATACGGTCGCTTATATATCTGATTACATTCAGATCGTGGGTAATGACCAGGTATGTCAGATTCAGGCTCTCCTGCAAATCAAGCAGCAGGTTCAATATCTGCGCCTGCACCGAGATGTCAAGAGCTGAGGTTGGCTCATCCAGTATCATGACCTTCGGGTTGAGAACCAGCGCCCTTGCAATGGCTATACGTTGGAGCTGACCTCCCGAAAGCTGGTGAGGGTAGCTGTTCAGATACCTTGAGTCCATTTTTACCTTTTCAAGTGATTCAGCAGCCTNNATGACAGTATCTCTTGGGTTAAGATTTGAAGCAGGGTCCTGAAACACCACCGCAACCTCCGTGCGGAATTTTTCCATCTCCTTGCGGGTTGCCTTGGACAGGTTGACACCGTTAAACACAACGCTGCTGTCCGTAGGTTTTGTGAGGTTCAGAAGAACCCTTGCCAGCGTGGTTTTTCCGCTTCCCGATTCGCCTACCAGTCCTATGATTTCACCCTTGTTGACGGTAAGTGTCACTCCGTCAACAGCCTTCACATAGGATTTGCTGCCTTTCAGACCTCCGCTTATTGTAAAATATTTTTTAAGATTGTTTAGTTCAATAACCGGCTCGTTCATCATTCCACCTCCTTTTTTAAATGACATCTGTATGAATGAGACTCCGTAACAGCCACCTGCTCAGGATCTACATTTTTGCAGACATCCATCGCATGGGNNGGCGGACATCTGTTTTCAAACCTGCATCCTGGCCTGTTTTCCGTAAGTCTCGGTACACTTCCATCTATTGTCTGCAAACGCCCTTCCTTTTTTGTTTTCCTGGGCAGCGCTTTCATTAAAAGCTTTGTATATGGATGTTTTGGATTGTCAAATATGTCATACACAGTTCCCTGCTCCACCACTTCGCCCGCATACATTACGGCCACCCTGTCGGCGACCTCCGCAACCAGCCCAAAATTGTGGGTAATCAGCATAATCGCAGTATTGAACTCATCTCTAAGGTTTTTTATAATATTTAAAATCTGTGCTTCAATAGTAACATCCAAAGCTGTGGTGGGCTCATCCGCAATTAAAAGCTGCGGAGTCCTTGCAAGCATCATTGCAATCATCACTCTCTGTCTCATGCCTCCCGACAGCTCGTGAGGGAAACTTTTGGCGCGCTTTTCCGCATCAGGCATCTTCACGTCGTTATAAAGCTGTACAACCCTGCTCCATGCATCCAGTCTCGAAACGTTGTCAAGCATAATCCCTTCAGCCACCTGAAAGCCTGTGGTGTAAACAGGATTGAGAGAATCAAGAGGATTCTGAAATATCATTCCTATTTCCCTTCCGCGAATGCCTTCAAGCTGTTTTTCCGTGTATTCATTTATATCTTCACCATTGAACAGTATTTTTCCCTTTATTACCTCGTTGTGCTCCGGCAAAAGGTGCAGGATGGAATGTGCTATGGTTGATTTTCCGCAGCCTGATTCTCCTACAACGGCAAATATTTCTCCCTTGTTTATTGAAAACGAAACGTTTTTAACTGCGGACAGATATCCGTCCTTAACCTTGTAATCAACGCACAATTTATCTAGTTTTAACAATTCTTCGCTCATACATGTCTCCTTCTACTGAGATTTCATTCTTGGGTCAAGCAGATCACGAAGCCCCTCGCCGAGAACGTTGAATCCAAACACCGTATATACCAGTGCAAGCCCCGGGAAAATACAAAGCCACGGTCCGCGGGTTATGAAGTTGATGCCTTCGGATACCATGAGACCCCAGTCCGGTGAAGGAGGTCTTGAACCAACGCCGAGAAAGCTTAGTGTTGTTGTTGACATAATAGTTCCCGGAAGCTGCATGGATACTGTCACTATTAAAACCGGAACAATATTCGGCAATATGTATCTGAGCATTATGGACACAGGGCTTTCACCGAAGGATATTCCCGTTTCAATAGNNCTTTATGGACATTGTCTTTGCCCTTACAATTCTGGCATATGAGGCCCAATTGACAATGGCGATTGCAATTATTGCGTTGGTCAAGCCCGCACCTATAATGGTTACGACCGCAAGGGCCATTATCATACCCGGAATACACCATGTAAGGTCTGCAGCAAACGTTAACGCTCTGTCTGCAGCTCCTCCGAAATATCCGCATATCAAGCCGATGGTAACGCCGAAAACAAGCTGAAGGCCGGCGCCCAATACGGCAACCTGCAATGTAATTCTGCTTCCGTAAATTATTCGGCTGAATAAATCTCTCCCCATGTTGTCCGTTCCGAGAATGTACTCTGGACATGGTGCCACAAGTATATCCGCCGGATGCGCTTCATCAAACCTGTAGGGTGCAATTTGATCAGCAAATGCAGCAAATATAATTATGCTCAACACAATTACAAAACCTAACATGAAATTCTTATTTTTATAACAGGAACCTAAAAATTCCTTAAATGGACTGTCATTCATTATTTGTCACCGCCTGTAACTGAAATTCT
>DOON01000052.1 GCA_003514865.1 Clostridiales bacterium | reverse complement strand
GTATGGATTAATATTCTTCATATTTGCTGCTATTTTAAACGGATTTGTATATTACAGCACAAAGTCAAAAATAGAAAGTGAGCTTTCTGCAATAAAATATTTTTCATCCATACTGCAGTGCGCAAATAAAATATGCGGAGACAAAAGTCTTGAATCAGCTCCTTATTTCAGCGAATTAAAAAAAAGCTTCAATTCATTTAAACATCTCCGTACAAAAATCTCCGGTATATTGCACAGAGATTTTTCAGATATGGCTGTTATTATGGAATATATCAAAATTATATTTCTTATTGACATACGAAATTACAATAATGCAATACGCAGGATCGTTGAATATTCTCAGGACTTTCACATGCTGTATACATGTATCGGAGAAATCGACATAGCAATTTGCACACTTTCATTGAGAAAAAGCATGCCATTCTATTGCACGCCTTCCTTCCACAATGAAGCATCCATACATTTTAAGGACTTATATCATCCTTTGGTTTCCGATCCTATTCCAAACAGCGGGCTAATAAGCAGAAGCAGCATTATCACAGGCTCAAATGCTTCCGGAAAATCTACATTTATTAAAGCTTTGGCCGTAAACAGCATACTTGCACAGACAATACATACATGTGCGACAGAGGAGTTCAGGATCAGACCTTCGCTGGTCATTACTTCAATGGCTGTTCGCGACAGCATTTCAGAAGGAGAAAGCTACTTTATAAAGGAAATAAAATCATTGAAAAGAATACTGGATAAAGTGCAGAATATTCCCTGCACCTGCTTTATAGACGAAATATTGAAAGGCACAAACACAATCGAGCGCATTGCCGCCTCGGCAGCCGTGCTGAAATACCTGCATAGCACAGACTGCCTCTGTATGACGGCTTCCCACGATATTGAGCTGACGCATATTTTAGAAAATGAATATGACAACTATCACTTCAGCGAGCATATCACCGACGACGGAATACATTTCGACTACAAGCTGAAGTATGGTCCATCCCAAACAAGGAATGCCATTAAGCTGTTAAGCTATATGAACTTTGATAATCGGATAGTTGAGGACGCTGAAAATATGGTGGATAAATTTATTGAAACAAAGACATGGTAGCTACTTCAGGTTTGGAATGATTGCAACCGGATTAATGATTTTTTCCATTGAATACTCTTTGTCGGCATATCCTTTAATCATTACTGACTCCCCTGTTTTCAAAGCTATATCCCAGAATTCAGCATATGTGATGTCAGGATTTACTTGGCAGGCAAGAGCATATACACCTGCAATATATGGGATTGACCAGCTCCATCCTCCGCTTGGATAAACTACATAATCATTTACACCGTTTGGTGCCGCCGTGCATCTGAAATCCATTGGAACTAACAGCACCTGGTTAATATCCGAAGCTGTTATTCTAAAAAACACTTCTGCACGGTCTTCCCACCAGCTTCCAGGCTTGTATAATTGGAAATTATCTGCATCGGATCTTGGTTCCTTTCCCAACCCATGAAAATTGTATCCGTATGTTTCCTTCAGAGATGATGAAACTACAAATATTCCAGCTTCCTTTGCTCTGCTCAAGGCCTCAATCATTTCTTCATATCCTTTTTGTCCATCTTCCCATCCAATTGCTAAAGAAATAACTCTTATTTTATTATCATCGGGCAAATCCTTATTTATTTCAATAATTCGGTCAATGTTTTTTGCAAGCATTGAAAAATCATATTTAAAATTACCGTTTTCGTATGTACCAAGATCTCCAGCTATATAGTAAAGGTCCGCTTCAGGTGCAACTCCCACAGTCTTGCCTACTGCAATTGAGGCTACTGGAGGACCGTGCATCTGTGCCTCGCCTTTCCGTGAATTCTCATTCTCTTCATACAGCTTTATTCTATCTTTATATTCCACATGGTCAACCAGCAATGTCTGATCTACAATTGCAATACCTATCCCCTTGCCTGTAATTCCCTGCTCATGAAGCTGCCTTACATTAAGGCCAGGATTCTTATATATTTCCATTATTGCCTCTGGGTCAAATCCCTCCGGGAGACTTTTGGGCCATTTCGTCTTTGAATCATAGCACGCGTAAAGTAAATCTTCAAGACGTCCGGTGAGATTTTCAGAAGACAAATCGCCCCTTCTTATGTCAAACTCAAGGTTCTCGTCTTTTTCTTTCGGAAATTCGGTAATATTGCGGTACTTAGTGAAATCGGAAGGCTCAGGATATCTTGCTATATTTATAACCTTCACTCCTGCAACTTCAGACCTGCATGCAGAAACAACAACTGCAATCAGTAAAACATATAAACATACGGTCAAATATTTTCTTTTGTACCCCATAACAATTTCAACCTCCTATGGAATATATTGTATTATAAGTATTTTAACACAGAAGCTGTATTATGTAAATAACGGCATGTTGATATTGCTATGTTGCAGGATTCACAAGTACCTTTCACTTTTTCCCCTGACTGTACAGGGTCTTTGTCTTGTATCCTGCCATTAATATGTCCTTCATCTCTGACAGGCGTTTTTCCTTTGTTGCCTCGGTCTTGGTGCTGTACACGTAGCGTGCCCAGTCTCTTTGATACCCAGGTGTAAGTTCATCGTATAATTTCAAAATATCCGGATAATCTGACAAATACCCGCGGAGTTCCGGAATTTTTTCCACATAATCCTCCACTCTTGCACTTACTGCATTCTTTTTAACATCACCCTCAGGTAGGTATTTCAGCCCCACAATTGTGAAGGTGTCATTCAGCGCAACCATCAACGAGAATTTGAGTGCTGTTCCTTCCACAAAGCCGTCTTCTTCATTTACCTTCAGACGTGGAAATATATCGTCTCTGCCTATGTAGGATGAATACTTCTTGTTGCCTTTCTTTGGGTATGCGAAGTAAAGATAGCCTCCTTTATTAAACATCTTGCTGTTTGCTGCTTCATGAACAGATTTTTCCATCTCATCTAAATCAAATACAAAATTAAGTATCATGTCATAACTTCCCTCAGAAATCCTATCATGTTCCAGTCCAGCAAATTCCGTAACATCATCTGGCATATTATTAATAAGAATTTTGGAGAACTTTTTAATCATCAGCTTTTTTTCAAGTTTTTCTTCCATAAGCACCTTCCCATGTAAACCATTTATAGTACTAATTCAAATTATACCCATGTAATCGTCTGATATAACAATATTACATTATTTGGAACAAATAAATAACTTTTTCGTCTAATATATGGTAATATCATAATATATAATACAAGAAACATTAATATCCCTCAATGGAGGTAGTTATGAAAAAGATTTTACT
>DOON01000053.1 GCA_003514865.1 Clostridiales bacterium | reverse complement strand
ACTCTGAATGATATTACTCTCTCAGGCTCAGCCATTCTCTCAAGCAATCCAACTTTTTCGTATTCAGGGTGTTTTTCTATCATTGGCTCTAAAGTGTACAATACTTCTTCAACTGTCTGAATGAACTCAGGCTCATTAGCATCTCTCTTTTTAACCGAGTCAATGATTCTTTCAATATATGCATTCATATGTAATACCTCCATGATATTAGATGTTTTCCTTCTTAATTATATCAAATGGTTACTATTTTACAATAAATTTAATATTAACTATTTGTAATTTTAGATTTTTAGGGTGATAGTTGTCCATCATTTAGTACGTTTTTTAATTAATAATTCATTATCTTAATTCGTAATTTATTTTATGTTAATATTTTGTAATATTTGTTGTGTATTGGTACATTTCACATGCCATATAATACAAACGAAAGCAGAGATTTCTCAATCTCTGCTTCATTTGTTTCTTATGTTTTATTTTATTCGTTGCTTATTTTGTTCATTTGATTATAATAGTAAGTCAATGAAAATAGGCTTTCATTCAAATGGACATTTTCAACATGCACATAGTCAGGCATCTTCAAATCCTTTGGAGCAAAGTTCCAAATTGCTCTTACACCGTGTTGAACGACCTGCTCAGCTATTTGCTGGCTAACGCTTTTCGGAGTGCATATTACTGCAATATCTATCTTTTCCTCTTCAAGAAAACTCTCTATATCATCAATGTCTTTAATTAATGCATNNGGATTTTTGTCAAACAAGGCTACAACCTCGTAATCAGCTTCGTAGAAACCTGTGTAATTTGCAATTGCCTGACCTATATTACCGGCACCGATAATCATTATTTTATATTTTTTATCTAAGCCTAAAATCTTTGCAATTTCACTTCTTAAATTCTCTACGTCATAGCCGAAGCCTTGCTGCCCAAATCCTCCGAAATTATTTAAGTCCTGGCGTATCTGAGATGCTGAAAAGTCTGTCATTTCGCTTAACTCCCTCGAAGAAGTTTTCGTTACTCCCGACTTCATCAATTCTCCCAAATATCTGTAGTATTTTGGCAATCTCCTGATAACCGCAGGTGAAATTCTATCATTTTTATCCATAATGCGCCTCCTGCCTTTATTTTAACAATCTTTCAAGCACAATGCAACTGTTTTTTTGCAAAAATAAACTTTTTTTCACAAATATCTTAAGAATTTTTCATTACGATGCTTTCTACTATATTTGCAGCTTCTTCACATGAGTCACAGCACTTTTCCAATCTGTTGAATGCAACTGTCCATGTCATGATTTCAATAGCATCCGTTGAAGTCATATGAAGCTTCCTCACGGCCTCTGTATATAAATTATCCCCGTCTTCTTCCAACTTATTAATACGAATTATTTTATCATGCAAATCCTTTGATTTTCGGAAATTTTTAAATTCTTCAAAAACAAGCTTTAATTCTTCACAGCTTTTAAGAATAAGCTTTGAAAACCTGAGGGCATCATTTTTTATTTCCTTAACATTGTACATGTACATATGTAGCAATACATCTTCAATAGTATCTGTTATATCATCAATTTCATGCAGTAAAACAACAATATCTTCCCTTTCTATTGGAGTAATAAATTCCTTTGCGAGTCTTCTTGTGATTTCATGTCCCTTAAGATCTGCTGCATGCTCAATTTCNNGAGCATTTTTGCAGCGTCACAGCAATATTCAGAAAGTTTTACAAAGCTGTCGAAATAATCAAATTCATTTTTACGCGCCATAATTCACCTCTATAATTTTAAAATAAGACCATAAATAGTTTAGCCATTAAATAACCTATTACTCCACATCCAGGAAACGTGAGAAGTCATGTCCAAACCATCTCCTGAACTATGCCCCAGTTAACTGAGGACAATCTTTTTGCGGCGCCTACACCCATGATTGAAGTAGTCTTGGTATGAGTTGTGCTGACAGGTATACCGGATACCGATGAAATAAGCAAGCATGTTGCAGCTGCCATATCTGCCGAAAATCCTTGGTATTTTTCGAGCTTACACATGTCCATTCCCACAGATTTAATAATTTTGTATCCGCCTATAGATGTTCCTAATCCCAATACCACAGAGCATAAAAGCATCATCCAGACAGGTATTTGAAAGTCCGTTACGTTTGCTTGTCCATTGGCAAGAAATATTCCCAACATAAAAACTCCCATAAACTTCTGCCCGTCCTGCGCCCCATGCATAAATGCCATTGCCGCTCCGCTGGCAACCTGTGCATTTTGAAATATTGCATTTGTTGTCCGTCTGTTAAATCCTCTGAAAATCATTTCTGTAAGCTTAACAGCAATCCATCCCATTGAAAATCCCAAGATGGTAGATAACACCAGCCCATAAAGAACCTTAATCCATTCGCTTCCGTTTATCCCCGCCAAACCGTTGTGCAGAGCTATGGCAGATCCTGATATTCCTGCAATCAGCGCATGGCTTTCACTTGTAGGTATTCCAAACCACCATGCTGCAGTTGCCCATGTTACTATTGCAAACAACGACGCGCACAGAGCTATGAGCGCATCCTTTGAATTTCCTCCGAAATCGACCATTTTATAAATTGTCTGCGCCACATTTGCATTTATCATGGTCATTACGAACACTCCGAAAAAGTTAAATACAGCAGCCATCAGAATAGCTGATCTGGCAGATATAGATCGGGTTGATACACATGTCGCAATTGCATTTGGTGCATCTGTCCACCCATTAACCAAAATAACTCCCAATGTAAGCAGCGTCGTAACAAGAAGTGCAAAGTTAGAGGAAATCTGAGCCATAAAATCCGAAAATGTAATTTCCATATAATTTTCTTCTCCATTTCTTCACGCAATCAGCGTTAGCTTTATACATGAATTACATCTAATTTTTACAAACAACATAAATATACCATAACAGAACTAATTTTTCTACTAATTTTAATCTGCTATTCCTGAAAACTTGATAGTAACTTTTCAGTGTCGATTTGAATATTATAGTAACTGAGATTCGATTTGGGAGGATGGTATGAAAAAAATTATTGCATTATTCATGGTTGTTCTGCTTGTATTATCCCTGTTCTTGACAGGATGTCAGAAGCAGGATACTCAAATGAAAAAAATCAGATTGATTGAGGTTACACACTCCATATTCTACGCACCACAGTATGTAGCTATGGAAAAGGGATTTTTCAAAGAACAGGGACTGGATATTGAACTTACAAACGGCGGAGGAGCAGACAAATGCATGGCTGCCATGGTAAGCGGCGAAGCAGACATTGCCTTCATGGGACCTGAAGCCAGTGTGTATGTATATCTGCAGGGAAGAACGGATCATGCTGTAAATTTTGCACAGCTGACACAAAAAGACGGTTCCTTTATAGTGGGCAGAGAAAAGGATACTT
>DOON01000210.1:3147-7054 GCA_003514865.1 Clostridiales bacterium | reverse complement strand
GACGGTATCTGTGAATGTGCGGTCGCGCCTATATTTGCAAGCAATCCCAATGTTATGACTACAATTGCAGCACAATATCCCATTGCTCCGTATATGGCACCAAGAGAAGAGATTTTTAAGCTTTTTGCCCTGGCACCTATGGAAGACATGAACACAGACAGCAGGAGAATATTGAAGCCCACATACAAAAGTGCAGCAAACAACCAATTGTCCGATGCTCTCATAATATTGAGCTCGGAAATCAATGTATTTGCCCGCTTCAGCATTTCTGCATTTTGTACTACAGATGTTAGCCCAAGCAAAATTGCCATACTTGCAATTACTGGTCCTATTTTACTTATTATGTTTACAATATTGTCCAACCCGAATATTACAGTTACCAAAGAAATAAATGCCATGGATATGCAGCCGAAGGATTCATGCAAGCCGAACTGTTGTTTCAATGTAGCACCTGCTCCGGCAATCATCACAAAAAATGACAGATACGCAAAGATTATTGAAAAGTAATCGTATATATTCCCTATTCTTTTTCCGCAGTAATAACGGAATATATCGCTTCCTCTTGTATATTTGTGCACATAGCCTACTGTAACAAAGCTTACGCCGGCATACGTGAGCAAAACGAAAACTATCACTGCACCTGCCATTCCCACAAATCCATAGACAGCGAAATACTGCATTATTTCCTGACCCGTGGCAAATCCGGAGCCTATTAAAAAAGCAATAAACGCGCCGGCTATTGAATATATCTGCTTTGCTTCACTGCTCTTCATCATATCCATGTTCTCCAATCAATAATCAATACTAAGGTATATGACAAACAAAAGCCCTTTATGCAAAGCTGCGTTAAAGTCATAATTCATTTCAAAAATTTTTTGCCATTTCCGAACCTTTTGTTCAATTATTTGCCATGTATTATTAAAAACATGCTGTCAATAATAATGTTAGAAAGTCACTTAAATGTACTTTCTTAAAATTTAATCTTGTAAATTAAATTTAACCTGAACCATACATAGTTATTCAGGTTATGGGGCCCAATATAATTTACCAATTAAACATTTTATTACATGATTAAATTAATCAAACAGGACAATAATAAGATTACATCTATTGAAAGGAGAAAACAAAATGGCATCAAACAATACAGGAACTAACAACATCGTTGTTCCAGAAGCAAAACAGGCATTAAACCAAATGAAGGCTGAAATAGCTAATGAATTGGGATTAACAAACTATGAGCAGGTAGATAAAGGTAACTTAACAGCAAGACAGAACGGTTATGTAGGTGGCTACATGACTAAGAGACTTGTTGAAATGGCTCAGAGACAAATGAGCGGATCCAGCGGAATGGGTTCAATGAAATAAGTTGAAATAAATTGAAATGAGGCTGTCACGGTGTGTGACAGCCTCATTTATATTATTTATCAGCGCTTGCTTTTTCTTTTTTAAGCTCTTCAATTAACAGCGGTACAACCTGGAATATGTCTCCTACTATTCCAACGTCTGCAACGTCAAATATAGGTGCAGTTTCATCTTTATTTATTGCAATGATGAACTCTGACTCTTCCATTCCTGCCAAGTGCTGTATAGCTCCTGATATACCGCATGCAATGTACAGATTCGGCCTTACTGTCTTACCTGTCTGACCAACTTGTCTGTCTTTGGGAACCCATCCCGCATCAACAGCTGCTCTTGAAGCAGATATAGTTCCGCCAAGCAGGTTTGCCAGCTCTTCAAGCATAGGGTAATTGTCAGGACCGTGCATTCCTCTTCCGCCTGATACAAGTACTTTTGCTTCCTCTATGTTCATTCTCTGCTGAATTATTTTTGTTACATCCAAAATTTCAACATTTCTGCACTCTTTTGGAATAACAACCTTAAACTNNCAGACCTGTACAGTCTGCAGTAAGTCCTGTGTGAACTCTGGCTGAAACTCTCGGAGCCAAATCTCTTCCTATTGCGGTTGCTCCATATAAAACTATTTCAGGTTTTTTATCTTCGATAACCTTGTGAAGCGCATACACATATGGTTCTGTCATGTATACATCAAGCAAATCATCTTCAACATATATTACATTGTCAGCACCTGCATGGCAAAGTCTCTTTGCTTCTTCCTGCATGTCCTTTCCAAGCAATACTGCTGTTACGGTTGTTCCTAAATCTTTTGCTAAATCTTTTCCCTTGCCTACAAGCTCGAAGGCAACTTTTTGTACTTTTCGGTCTCTTTGCTCTGCAAAAACAAACACACCTTTATATTGTGCAATACTCATTTTCGGCCTCCTACTATAATATAAATTTTTCTTTCATTTTATCAACTATCAATTCAGCTGACTCCTGCGGTTCCAGATTAAATACCTTACCTGCGGATTTAGCACCCTTGGTAAATGATTTTTTAACCTTAGTAGGAGAACCCTTCAACCCAATATTAGCTGTATCAACCGTTATATCATTCAATGTCCATACTGTAACTTTCTTTTCCCTGAAGGCATCAAATATGCCGCCTGGAGTCATATATCGAGGAGCATTCATTTCGGAAAGAGCCGTAATCAGTACAGGCAGTTTTGCCTTGATTGTGTGGTATCTGTCTTCATACTGTCTTTTTACGATTATATGATTATCTTCTATTTTAATATCTTCCTCATAGCTTATGTTAGGGAGATTCAGGTGTTCTGCAATCTGAGGTCCAACCTGAGCTGTATCTCCGTCAATTGCCTGTCTTCCCGTTATAATTAAATCATATTTCAAATTTTTAATTGCAGCAGCAATCGTCGTTGAAGTTGCCCATGTGTCTGCACCGCCGAATGCTCTGTCTGTCAAAAGAACTGCTTCATCGGCACCCATTGCCAAAGCTTCCTTCAGAGCTAAGTCTGCCTGAGGAGGTCCCATGGAAAGAACTGTAACGTGAGCGCCCATCTCATCCTTCAATCTAAGTGCTGCTTCCAATCCTGCTTTGTCATCAGGATTGATGATGCTTGGAACACCGTCTCTTATCAATGTGTTTGTCTTTGGATCCAGTTTAACTTCTGTCGTGTCCGGCACCTGCTTTATACATACTACTATATTCACTTTATCTACCTCCTACTTCAGCATATTGGCACTGATAACCATTCTTTGAACTTCTGAAGTACCTTCATAAATTTCAGTTATCTTAGCGTCTCTCATCATTCTTTCAACAGGATAATCTCTTGTGTATCCATATCCACCGTGAAGCTGTACAGCCTTTGTTGTAACTTCCATAGCAGTTTCTGCCGCAAAAAGCTTAGCCATTGCCGCATCAACGCTATATGATGCTCCGGCATCCTTGCTGCATGCTGCCCTGTAAACCAAAAGCCTTGCAGCGTCAACCTTAGCCTGCATATCAGCCAACTGGAACTGCGTGTTCTGAAACTTGGAAATAGATCTTCCGAACTGTTTTCTTTCCTTTACATATTTAACAGTTTCATCAATAGCTCCCTGTGCAATACCAAGTGCCTGTGCTGCTATTCCTATTCTTCCGCCGTCCAGCGTCTTCATTGCGATTTTGAAGCCCTGACCTTCTTTTCCAAGGAGGTTTTCCCTTGGAACTATGCAGTCTTCAAAAATCAGTTCACATGTAGCAGAGCCTCTGATACCCATTTTCAGCTCTTTCTTTCCTATTGAAAAGCCCGGGAAGTCCTTCTCAACAATAAATGCCGATATTCCTTTAGTTCCCTGAGATTTGTCAGTCATAGCCATAACTATATACACATCTGCATAGGATGCGTTTGTTATGAATATTTTGCTTCCGTTAAGGATGTAGTTGTCGCCGTCAAGCACAGCCTTTGTTTGCTGTCCTGCTGCGTCTGTTCCTGCTCCAGGCTCTGTAAGTCCGAATGCTCCAACCCACTCTCCTGATGCAATCTTTGTAAGATATTTCTGTTTTTGTTCC
>DOON01000210.1:0-3081 GCA_003514865.1 Clostridiales bacterium | reverse complement strand
GAAATCTTTCCTGCTCATCAATTTCCTGAGCTAATGGTTCTACTTCATTGACAGCAAATTGCCTGAAAAGCTGTCTTGCCATTTCATGTTCCTTGCTTAATTGAAAATTCATGATTTCACTCCCTTAAATTTTTGTCTCAACCCTATATTACTCATTATTTGTTTTATATTTGTTATTTTTTTAACCTTGATGGTTAAAAAAATATACTTAACTCAACATTTCTATTATACAGGAATGCAAATAAATTATCAATACCCTAATTTATATTTCCAGTTTTTTCAACATTATTTGCATTACTTAAATTCTGGTTTTCTCTTTTCCAAGAATGCGCTCATTCCTTCTTTTTGATCTTCAAAAGCAAAGCATAGTCCGAATACATTTGATTCATAGGCGATTCCCGTCTCAATATCAGTCTCTGTACCTCTATTGATGCACTCCTTTGAATATACTACGGCAGCAGTTGAGTTTGACTTAATTTTATCAGCCATTTTATATGTTTCTTCCATCAATTCTTCTGCTTCTGTTACTTTGTTCACAAGTCCGATTCTATATGCTTCCTCAGCATTTATATGGCCTCCGGAAAAAATAAGCTCCTTTGCCCTTCCAAGCCCTACAAGCCTTGCAAGTCTCTGTGTTCCGGAGAATCCCGGTATTATTCCTAGGCCTACTTCNNGTCGCATGCCATGGCAAGCTCACAGCCTCCACCAAGTGCGAACCCGTTTACCGCTGCAATAACCACCTTATTCAGCGTTTCAATTTTTCTGAAAACCCTTGAGCCGTCCTCTGAAAATTTCTTAGCCTGAGAAGCATTCAATTCTCTCATATAAGCTATATCGGCTCCGGCTACAAAAGCCTTTCCCTCGCCTGTGAGAACAACCACTCTTACGTCATCTTCATCCCTTATCATGTCAAAGGCATACTCAAGCTCGCTCAGCACCTGGGCATTCAGTGCATTCAAAGATTGCGGGTTGTTAATTTTAACCGTGCAAACACCTTCATTTTTTTCAATTACCAAATTTTTTAGTTCCATACCTTCCTCCTCTTAAATTTTTTTGCAGCTTAATTATAACATGAATATACTGCACAAAGGGTTAATTTTTGTTAATAATTATATGATTCAAATTGCGGCTTTACAAGAAACTGCGGGTTAACGCGCACAGCTCTGCCCGAAATAACGGTACAGGCCAAAATAAGTGCAAGAAAGAAACAAAAGTGACAAGGCTGTATTTTTATGGTAAAATATTGATATAATATAGAAATACTTCTAGTGAAAACAGAATTTATTAAGCAGATAGCCATAATAAAAGAACAAAAATTGGTCTTAGAAATTATCGGAGGTTTATAAATGTACAAAATGATTAAGATTAGAAATGAAGAAGAAACAGATTATGAGAAAGTAGAAGAAATCACAAGAAAAGCTTTTTGGAATTTATATATTCCGGGGTGCATTGAACACTATTTGGTTCATGTTATGCGACCCCACAAAGATTTTCTACCGGAGTTAGATTTGGTGATTGAAGTTGATAATCAAATTATCGGGAATATTATGTATACGAAAACAAAACTAATTGATGAGTCTGGGGAAGAAAAAGATATCCTTACTTTTGGTCCGGTTTGCATTTTGTCGGAATATCAGAGAAAGGGGTATGGAAAAAAACTAATGGAGTATTCCTTTGAACAGGCGGTCGCACTTGGTTATGATGTGATTGTAATATTTGGAAACCCGAATAATTATGTGAGCCGTGGTTTTAAGAGTTGCAAAAAGTACAATGTCTGTATTGAGAATGGAGCATATCCGGCGGCAATGATGGTAAAAGAACTCAGACCCGGCGTCTTGGATGGAAGAAGGTGGGTTTATCATCAAAGTCCTGTATTTGAGATAGACGAGCAAGAAGCACAACGCTTTGACGAGGGCTTGGAAAGCCTGGAGAAAAAATATCAGCCGAGTCAGGAAGAATTTTATATTCACAGCCATTCGATTATACAGTGAGTATCAGAAACCCGAATTGCAGTACAATATCCTCACACACCAATACCAAACTGACAAGTCTTACGCACCTAATAAGTATCGAATACAAAGAAGAACCCTACAAGGTAAAATGTTTTTTTCAAATCCTAAAATCTTGAGGGTTCTTTCTTTTTTAGTTCAGGGAGCCAAGATCAGTTATTTTCCGACAGCCCCTTTGTGTACGTATCTAATTTCTAATTTTCTAAAAATCTCTGAAGAATTGCAGCCATCTGTGCTCTTGTGGCTTCTTCCTTTGGTGACAGTGTGTTGTCTCCCATTCCTGAAAGAAGCTTGTTTCCTACGGCATATTTCATAGCCTCTGAAGCCCAGCTGCTTACATTGGCGNNAGCTGCAGGGTTATCTTCCCCAAGCTTAGCATAGTTAAAAAGCATGAGGGCTGCCTGCTCTCTTGTTACAGGCGCAAGAGGAGCGAAGGTTCCGTCTCCCATTCCTGTTATAATGCCTTTTTTCTCCGCCCATGACACTCCATTTGCATACCATGCATCTTCAGCCACATCTGTGAAGCTTGATTTTCCGTCTGCAGTATCCTTTGACATATTGTAAAGAACTGTTGCCATCATTGCTCTGTTCATGCCTAGATCAGGTGAGAATGTGGACTGTGATGTTCCGCTGTAAAGTCCCTTTCCAACTGAATATATTATTGAATCGTATCCCCAGTGTCCTGCTATATCTGTGAAGCTCAGGTTGTAGTCAGCTCCCAGGACCTTGCTGAATATGGTGTTTGCTGCAAGCTGGTATTCATCCTGCTGATGTGCCTTGTTGGTAAGGCTTCCAGCAAATACTGTTACATCTATTCCATTTTCATTGTATGAAAATGCCTGAACAGATCCAAGGAAATTTTTAAGATTTTCCTCCATCATAAATCCTTCCAGAGGTGTCTCTTTCGTTGCAGTCATGAGTATTTCTGCATTTGCCGGAACAGATGATATATATGCCCCGCCGTATGAATAAATGAGATTGTCATTGTTTTTAGCATTGCTCGCTGTTATAAGGCTGTCGCTGTCAAATGTCACAAAGTAAAGAGCATCCTGGTTTGTTCCGCTTGAAACGT
>DOON01000099.1 GCA_003514865.1 Clostridiales bacterium | reverse complement strand
CACACAGCGCTAAGCTAAGAATAGGTGAGAGGGTGTAAAAATGTCAGCTATACGAAAGGAAGAACTCAGCTTTGATTACGGTCAGGAATATGGTGAATATTCTCCGAAGAAAAGAAGAATAAAAAAGAAGAAGAAAAATAATAATGTTATAGAGAACTTTAAGAATACACTTATGATTGCCGTTACATTTATACTTGGAATTTCTATTGTCTATAACTATGCCGTAATAACTGACAAGCAAATGGAGCTGAATAATATCAACCAAGATATTGCTGCGCTCAAGGTTGAAATAGATACATACAACATTACTCTTGAGAGCATCAAAAACACCAATTCAATCGAAGAAACGGCAAAGTCATATTTGGGTATGAATTATCCTACACGTAAACAAACAGTCTTTGTTGATTTTACATATGGAGACACGGAAACAGAGCAGCAAACTGCAAACTCCGAAGATGAAAATAAAAATATACTTGTGGGCATAATTGACAAGGTGGTAAGTTTTATTCATTAAGGGGGGAGCAATATGAGAAAGCAGACTAAAAGCATTACTAACCTTCAGAATAAAAAGAGAATGTTAGTATTTTTGCTTTGCTTTTTTTTGGGAACAGTTGGATTAGTGGTAAGGCTTGGCTTTATTCAGATAATCGGCGGTGAGGAATACAAAAAGCAGGCCATGGAAAACTGGTCAAGAGATATTATTATCAGTGCCAAAAGAGGAACAATTTATGACGCAAAGGGAAAGAAGCTTGCGGTGAGCATAAATTCAAATACTGTCACATGCTTCCCAGCCGATGTTAAAAAGTCTGTTCAGGCTAACGAGGAGGAACCGAAGCAGGAAGGCGGCGGAGGATTGCTCACATATATTTTGAAGAAAATGAACAAATCAATGTTCAGCTCAAATAAATCCACTGCTGCNNTGCTGAATCAATCCCTGTCAATCTTAAAACTCCCGAGGAAACAGCGAAGATACTTGCGGAAATATTGGAAATGGAATATGAAGAAGTATATAAAAAAATAACGTCCAATTACAGCTATGTTGTTTTAAAGAAATGGATTACCGATGAGCAGGCACAAAAAATCAGAGAGTCTGAGCTGAGCGGTATAAATATAATAGAGGATAACAAACGGATATATCCATACGGAAATTTTGCGCCATATGTGCTGGGCTTTACAAATGTGGACCAGGACGGACTATATGGTGTTGAAGCTACATACAATGATTATCTCACAGGAATTCCAGGCAGGACGGTATTCAACAAGGATGCTCACGGAAGAGAACTTCCATTCGGATACAACGAGTATTATGAACCGGAAGATGGTCTGGGAGTCGTTCTTACCATCGATGAGGTAATACAGCACTACTCGGAGTCTGCGGCGGAAAAGCTTATGAAGGACTACAACGCCAAGAGGGTAACTATAATTGTCATGGACCCAAATAACGCAGATATACTTGCTATGTCGTCAAAGCCTGACTATGACCCTAACGACCCTAAAAAACCAATAGATGAAATAATACAGCAGGAATGGTCGACACTGCCTAGCGAAGAGCTTCAGAATCATTGGTTTGACATGTGGAGAAATCCTGCTGTAAATGATATTTACGAGCCGGGGTCAACATTCAAGCTGCTGACAACTGCAATTGCACTGGAGGAAAACAAGGCAACGCCAAATACTACATATTACTGCGACGGCTTTGTAAGGCAGATACCCGGTGAAAATATAAAATGCTGGAGATATTACAGACCACACGGACAGCAGACATTGTCGGAGGCCATTCAAAATTCATGCAATGACGCGTTGGCAGAAATGGGTCTGAATATAGGCAAGGAAACCNNCTTCGGACTTGAAGAGCGTTCGGGAATTATGCTCAACGGTGAAGCGTTGGGACTTCTTAAAGAACCGATAAATATGAAGGATGTGGATGTCGTAACTCAGTCCTTCGGGCAGGGTGTTGCGATTACACCAATACAGCTTACGACTGCAGTGGCTGCCATATCAAACGGAGGAAAGCTCCTTGAACCGCGAATTGTGAAGCAGTTAATAGACGAAGATGGAAATATTGTGAGGAATTTTGAATCTAAAGTAAGAAGAAATGTTATATCCAAGGAAACATCACAGATGGTGCTTTCAATAATGAAGGACGTTGCGGAATCCGGAACGAAGCAGGCATATAGGCCAGGCTATAGAATAGGCGGGAAATCAGGTACTGCACAAAAGGTTATCAACGGAAGATATGTTGACGGAAAATTCATATCATCCTTCATAGGAGTTGCTCCAGTTGATGATCCAAAGGCTGTTGTGCTGGTTATGGTTGATGAGCCTGACAGCAGCATAGGTTACTACGGAAGCATTGTGGCGGGGCCTGCAGCAGCGGACCTGCTGGAAAATATATTGAAATATTATGACGTAGAACCTATTTATACGGAAGAAGAGTTAGGAAAGGTTGAGGCACAGACTGTTTTGGTTCCAAGCCTGCTTGGACTTACAATAGGTGAGGCAACAGACAAACTCATAGCTGCGGGGCTTGAAAGCAATATAACAATCGAGGTTGCTGCCGACAGGACGGTGAAATCTCAATTCCCGAAGGCAGGAGAAAAGGTAGTTAAACATTCAATGATAACATTAATTCTCAATTAGAACTTTAAAAATTGAAATCCGCCGCGTTCATATATGCATAATGAAATAACTACAATAGGTCGCTTTTTCGACGACTTTGAGGGACGCGATGCGTCCCTTTGCCATAAGTTCCAAAATTATGTTTTTCAGGAACAAATATATCGGGGAACAAAGACTGCGTGATTGATATTAAATTTTAATTATGATAAAATTGCATATAATATAGATTAATCTGGGAGCGTGCTATGGATATTAAAAGTCTTCTCAAAAAAATGGAATATGATGATTTCCGCGGTGATGAAAATGTTCGTATAACAGGCATTACCAATGATTCAAGAAAATCTGCAACAGGCGATATTTTTGTGGCCATAAAGGGATTCACGGCAGATGGACATAAATTTATAGGAGACGCTTTGAAAAACGGTGCTTCTGCCGTAATATGCGCTCATATACCGGAGGAATTAGAAGGAAAGGGAAATTTTATAGTTGTCAAAGATCCAAGGAAATCCATGGCTTCTGTAGCAGACATAATTTATGACCACCCATCGGAGAAAATAAATATTGTGGGTGTAACAGGGACTAACGGAAAAACAAGTACTACTTATCTGCTTAAAGGAATATATGATTATATAGGAGATAGATCAGGCATAATCGGTACCATCGGTGTGTTGATGGACGGTGAAAAAATAAAGGTAGACAACACCACACCGGAGGCAGCTGATTTGCAGAAGTATTTTGCCAAAATGGCAGAAAAAGATATACAGCACTGCTTTATTGAGGTTTCATCACATGCACTTGAGCTCAACAGAGTGGATAACGTATCAATAGATGTGGGGATTTTTACAAATCTCACCCGTGACCACTTGGATTTTCACGGGACTATGGAAAATTATTATCAGGCGAAGAAAAAACTGTTTCACTTAACGAAAATTAGCAATGTTATCAACGTGGATGACCCATACGGTGAAAGACTGTACAAGGAGCTCAGAGAAGAGGGAATAAATGCTGTATCAGTGGGAATTGAAAATGATGCCGATATAAGAGCATACAACCTTGAAACTACCATGAGAGGCACATCATTTGACTTAAACATAATGGGGATGGTGAAAAAGGCTCATGTTAATACACCGGGAAGGTTCAGCGTGCTTAATTCCCTTGGCGCATTCGGCGCTGCATATGCATCGGGAGCGGATACGGACCGTATAATAGAGGCTTTGGGGATAATCAAGGGAGTTACAGGAAGATTTGAAATGCTGGAAAATAATTTAGGCTGCACAATTATTCTCGATTTCGCACATACTCCTGATGGACTGCAGAAGGTAATGGATACCATAAATGAATTTGCCGAGGGCAGAAAAATAGTCATGTTTGGAGCGGGTGGGGAAAGAGATTCGGCGCGACGTGCTCCAATGGGAGAAATAGCCGGAAAATACTGCGATTTAAGCATATTGACCTCGGATAATCCAAGGTTTGAGGACCCTTATGAAATATGCCTTGAAATATCCAAAGGGGTGGAGAAATACAACGGAAGATATGAAATAATAATCGAAAGAGATCAGGCTGTCTATTATGCTATTGACAACTCTAGGAGCAAGGATGTAATATTGTTAGCGGGAAAATCTACGGAGCCCTATCAGGATATGGGAATTGAAAAGGTGCCCTACGATGAAGGTTCAATCGCTAAAAAGGCGATTATGGATGTGGAAAGAAAAAGAGGATTGAGAGAATAGAAACAAGGAGTTTAAAATGCATATTAATATACAAATCATAAGAGTAATAATTGTATCTTTTCTCATAGCACTGTTCTTGGGGCCGGTGATAATACCGGCATTGAGACGGCTTAAGGTGGGACAAAGCATCCGGGAGGAGG
>DOON01000176.1:938-2721 GCA_003514865.1 Clostridiales bacterium | reverse complement strand
TATTTTTTCCCAGTCCCATTGGTCGACATAAATAGAATGTATGTTATCCAAATCCTCATCCCTGCGGATTGCATTCATGTCGGTGTATAGTCCTGTATAGGTATCGAAGCGGTAGCTGCCCAGGGCCATCCTCTTCCATTTAGCCAGTGACTGTACTATTTCAACGTCATACTTTGTTTCAAGCATATCGAAGCGCACTGCCCTTTCAAAGCCGTTCAAATCATCGTTCAATCCTGATTCGGGTCTTACCATCAGCGGGGCGGATACCCTTATGAGGGATAGGTTTTTCGCCAGCTCTGATTCAAAAAAGTCCTTTATTTTCTTTATTGCAATTTGTGTTTCCAGAAGCGAAAGCTTACTTGTATAGTGTTCCGGAATAATGAGTTTTTCTATTGACATATGTACCTCCGATTATTGAGTTGATGTTTTCAGTTTTCTTGTAACAAATGTAAGTGCGGTCAGGCAGCATGCTATTGATACCGGTGCCGCGTAAAATGCCGTGTATGTTCCAAGCCAGTCGTTCAGTTTACCCATTAGTGCAAATATGATGACGAACAGTATATTGCTTATTGTAACAACCAGACCGATTGCCATAGATGCATTTTGCTTAAAAGCTGAATTTATTATTACCATCATTGTAGGGAACATTATTGATACAAACAGTCCAGATGAAGCCATCAGCATCAGTCCGCCGCGCTTCAGCTGAAGTCCGGCGATGAGGCACAGGGCAGCCATGCATAAAAACAGCTTCATTCCTCTTGTATCACCAATTTTGTTGATTACAAACCCGCCCATCAGTCTTCCCAGAGCAAATGTCAGGAAGAAAACAGATGCATACTTTGATGCCTCTGCGGGGCTCAGTCCGTAGGAGCCTCTCATATAGCTTATAAACCATGTGTTTATTACGGCCTCGGTTACGAGAACGAAGGTGAGTGCAATTACAAACATGTAAATCAGCGGATTTCTGTAGAGCTCCTTTTGTCCGAAGGCTCCGTCGCTTTTAAGGTGCACATCCGGAGTCTTGATTGTGGTGGACAGTATTATTGAAGCAATGAAGAATATTCCCAGGTACATGTAAATCGTCCTCCATGGCATCCCTGCCGAAAGCAGCTGTCCGTATGCTCTTTGCCCCGCAAAGCTTCCTAATCCGTACATGAAATGGGTCACATTCATCAATATGGATTCAAAACCCAGAGAAAGAACAGGAACCATTGAATCTACAGCAATTGATAAAAGGGAACGCCCAATCCCGAATATTAAAAAGAAAAGTCCCAGCATAAATAAATTTGACGTAAATGGTGCTATCAATACCGCCGCCGTGGAAATTGCGGAACCTATTATGTACACAGCCTTATGGCCATATTTCTCACAGAAATGCCCTCCAAAAAAGCTGCCTGCTATGCAGCCTATGGTGTTCAAGCTTAAAATCATGCTTATGGCAGAATTGTTAATTTTAAATTCATCTATGAAAAAAGGGATGAAATTTCCCTTTGAGCTTTCAAAAAGAGCCATTGTGAAATACAGATAAAACAGCGTGAATATCAATAATAATTTATTTCCTCTTTTTATGTCAGCTCCTCCTTCCGTCCATAAAATCAATAATCATAATACTATCACAAAAAAAATATATAGTAAAGCAAAATAAGTTGACTAATTCGGTGCGTAAATATAGAATTAAATTCAGAAAAATTAAGGAGAATGAAATGTTCAAGCAGACAAGATATGACTCTGAAAGATTGTATTTACGAATATTGAAGCCTCGCCACGGGCAGGAGGTGTTAGA
>DOON01000176.1:0-916 GCA_003514865.1 Clostridiales bacterium | reverse complement strand
GTACCTGGAGATAAACGGCAGATGGGAAGACCACATTCATTTTGCCGTTTACAATGATGAAATGTAATGTGGTCTAAATTGTTTCCCATGAATCAAACATCTTTTTTAAGTAAGAAATAATTGCCGGTATGGCAATGCATATAGATAAAATATCCGATGCGATAAATGAGTACCAGAACAAATCAAGTCCGCCGATGTGGGCCAATACATAGGCTGCTGGCAGCAGAATCAGAAGCTGTCTCGCAAATGATATGACAAGGCTTATGGTTCCCCTTCCGAAGGACTGGAATGCAGAGCTTATTACTATTCCAATGGCCGCGGCTATGAAGCTGATGCTTATGGTTCTCAGAGCTCTGATACCTATGGACATCATTTCCTCATTGCTGTCAAACAGACGAAGCATAGGCTCTGTGAATATCTGGAAGATAATAGTACCCAATATCATAATCAACGAAGAAATAACAAGGACGGTCTTTAAGCAACTTATTACCCTGTCCTTGTTTTTTGCGCCGAAATTGTATCCCACAATGGCTCTGAATGCCTGCATTATACCAAATACGGGCATAAAAACGAAGGATTGAAGCTTGTAATAGATGCCAAGCACAGAAACAGCAGCATCGCTAAGGGATATCAGAATTAAATTAAGCCCGCTGATCATTACTGATGCCAGTGACTGCATGATGATTGCAGGAAATGCAACAGAGTACATATCTCTTAAAATTATTCTGTCAAACCTGAAGCCCTTGATTTTCACCTTGACGTCCGTATCCTTCCTGAACATGAAAACTATCATGACAAAAGAAGCGAACTGTCCGATTATGGTTGCCAGTGCCGCGCCCTCCACACCCATGGCAGGAAAGCCGAAATAACCGAAAATCATAATAGGGTCAAGTATAATATTTGTCACTGCGCCTAC
>DOON01000054.1 GCA_003514865.1 Clostridiales bacterium | reverse complement strand
TAGCTCCGGCAGGAAGCATGGAATCATTCTATGCTGCTGTTAACAGCGGAGCAGATTCAGTATATTTAGGCGGCAAGCTTTTTAATGCAAGATATAGCTCTCAAAATTTTGAGAACGACGAAATGAAGCATGTTATTGCCTATGCACACAATAAAAATGTAAAGATATATGTTACATTAAACATCCTTCTCAAGGATGTGGAAATAATTGATGCGTTAAACTACGCCTTATTTCTATATGAAAATGACGTGGATGCGGTGATTGTTCAGGCNNGTACCTCATTAAGAAATTTATTCCGGGTCTGCCTGTGAACATGAGTACGCAATCGGTAGTGTATGATGAATTCGGAGTTAAATTTTTTGAGCACTATAACGTGAACAAGGTAATAATGGCAAGAGAAATGTCTGTTGAGCAGCTCAGAGAAGCTGTGAAAAACACGAATACAGATCTCGAAACATTCATACACGGAGCTCTGTGCACATGCTACTCCGGCCAGTGCTACATGTCAAGCTTTCTGGGAGGAAGAAGCGGAAACAGAGGAAAGTGTGCTCAGCCATGCAGGCTGAGCTACAGTTTTTTAGAAAGAGAAAAAAATGAAATTTCGGAAGAATTAGAGGAAATACCCTTGCTGAGTCTTAAAGATTTCATGGCAGGTGAAACCATAATAGGTTTAATAGAGGCCGGAATTACAACCTTCAAAATTGAAGGGCGCATGAAGGGGCCGGAATTTACTGCTGCGGTGGTCGAGTACTACAGGCAAATAATAGACGACTATTATGCAGGCAAAAAATCAGATATAAAGAAGCTGGAAGAATTAAAGGAACGTGCAATAGCCACCTTCAGCAGAGGGTATACAAACGGATATCTGAAGCCTTCACCCGATGATGAGATGTTTGCGAAAACAAGCTCAGGAGTAAAGGGAAACAATATTGAAGAAATACAGGAAGAAACAAAGGGAAAGACACATGAATTTTCGGAATTCAGAAGAAATGCAATCAATTTTGATTTGACCCTGAAGGTGGGAGAAAAGGCTGTTTTAACTGCATGGGATGATNNATTCGAACAGTTAAGCAAGCTTGGAAACTCCGTATATGCATTGGGAGAGATTAAGGTTGACAGCCAAGAAGATGTATTTATAAGAAAAAGCTCTTTAAATCAACTGCGAAGAGATGCTGTCGAAATGCTGTATGAAGCGGGCGCAAATCGTTATGGCAGAAAAGAAGCAAAGTCTGTAACAAGGAATGAAGCATTTCCGGAAGTTCCTGATAAACAGGAAGTTCATCCGAAGGTGAGCCTTAAAATAAACAATGAGGACGAAGTTTACCTTATAGATAAGATTAAGGTGAAAAGAGTATATGTTCNNGATATAGAAGGAATTATGCGTAATACTTCTGCTAAATCTGAAATTGCGGCACATGAATATGTACAGATGATGGTTATGAAGAACTGTCCTATGTCCATGCTTAAGAAGTGCAGAAATCTTGAAGACTGCAGCAGCTGTGAATACAGGAACACATATTCGCTGAAGGACAGAAAAGGTGTTTATTTCAATGTGGAACGAAAAAACCGACTGACAAACATATATAACTCCGTACCCTTGTCCCTATTGGGCAAGACCAACGATTTTGTGAGTTCAGGTATTGAATATTTTCTTGTTGATACAAAGTGGCTGGATAATTCAGAAGAGGTAGTAGATGCCATGTATTGCGAGATTAACGGAGTAAGTACAGAAGGTGTGCTGAAAGAAAATAACTATACACGAGGTCACTACTTGAAAAATATACTTTAACATGTCATAGAAGCAAACTATGAAAGGAAGTACAATGAGGGAAAAATCAAAATCAGTATTGGAATTTGATAAAATAATTGAAAGGCTTTCAGATTTTGCCGAAACATTAAACGGAAAAAAAGAGGTTGCGAGGCTTCAGATGTCTTACGACACTGAGGGAGTCGAATTCAAGCAGAAGCAGACTGCAGAAGCTCTTTCGATTATTATAGAAAAGGGAACTCCGCCACTTGGAGGAGTTGCTGATATAAAGGAATATGTAAAAAGAGGCTCCGTAGGAGGAATAATATCTCTGAAGGGCCTGTTAAGCTGTNNACAAGGAAGAAAGAAGCTTTGAAATACTGGAAAAACTTTGTTCATCCATTTATTCCAACAAGGAAACAGAGGACAGAATATTTGCTGTTATTATAAGTGAGGAAGAGATAGCAGATGACGCAAGTCCTGAGCTGAAGCGCATAAGAAGAGAAATACAAATAAAGCAAAATTCTATTAAAAATAAGATAAACCAGATTGTGGGTTCATCTGCCATGCAGAAATACCTGCAGGAAAATATTGTAACCATGCGAAATGACAGATATGTAATTCCAGTAAGGAAGGAATACAGGAGCATGGTAAAAGGAATTATCCACGACCAGTCATCTACTGGCTCGACTTTATTTATTGAGCCCATGGCAATTGTGGAAATGACCAATGAAATATCAGATTTGAAATCTGAAGAGAAGAAGGAAATAGAAAGAATACTTTTAGAGCTGAGCGTCATGATTGGTGATATTGCTTCCGAAATGCTTGCCAATCAGGAAATATTAACTGAGCTGGATTTTATTTTCGCGAAGGGCAGGTATGCCATAAGTATCAACGGAATTGAGCCGAAGGTCAATGACAGGGGATATATACGAATCAAAAAAGGAAGACATCCGTTAATTGACCCCACAGTGGTGGTTCCCATAGATGCATACCTTGGAGATGAATTTACAACTCTTATAATTACCGGTCCAAATACCGGAGGTAAGACTGTATCACTTAAAACATTGGGGCTTTTTACACTTATGGGAATGGCAGGGCTTCATTTGCCTGCGGAATAGGGCACAGAAATATCAGTTTTCAGCGCCGTATATGCGGATATAGGAGATGAGCAGAGCATTGAGCAAAGCCTCAGCACATTTTCGTCACATATGACCAATATTGTGAAGATTATGGAGGAAGTGGACGAAAAATCCTTTGTGCTGTTTGACGAGTTAGGTGCAGGAACAGACCCAACAGAAGGTGCTGCACTGGCAATATCCATACTTGACACACTGCACGAAAGAAAAATAGTGA
>DOON01000217.1 GCA_003514865.1 Clostridiales bacterium | reverse complement strand
AAAAGAAAGGACATGAAGACCATACACATGAACGTGTACATAGCATCCAACCACCTTGAGAAAATAAGCGGTGATGGACTTATCATATCATCCCCCTTGGGGAGCTCAGCTTATAACAAGTCAGCAGGAGGCAGTCTTGTGTATCCTTCTTTGAAAACACTGCAGATTACACCTCTGTCACCTATAATTTCAAACGCATACAGGTGCCTTGACTGCAGCATCATAGTTCCGCCTGAATTTGAAATATCCATCTTTCCCGAAAGAAAAGATGACTACCATATAGCGCTACTGGCAGACGGTCAGCTAATAGAATACGACGAGATAGAACACATTCATTTCCGAACATCAAAAAAAGTAATCAAAAGGCTCTCCACGGGAACCTTCAATTACTGGAATGTAATAAAGGATAAGTTTCTGTAAAAGTACTGAAACATAAATAATTCGGCTAAAATATGCAACCATATTTTAGCCAAAAAATATATAAGCATCTTTTAAATCAGTTACATCTTCAATGTAAATTTGCTTCCTTTATTTACGGTGCTTTCCACCGTAAGGGTGTACCTGTGAATGTCGGCAATCCATTTTGCGATGCTCAGGCCAAGACCTGTACCGCCCTCGCGATGCCTTGCCTTATCCGCTCTATAAAAACGGTCAAATATTCTATCCAAATCCTTTTTAGCAATTCCTATACCCGTATCCTCCACAGTCAGAACCTTTCGCTTAGTTTTATCTGTGAAGAGACTTACTGTAACCTTACCTTCCTCGGTGTATTTAACAGCATTGTCAACAAGTATTACAATCATTCTGCGTATTTTATCGTAATCAGCCTTTACCTTCATGTCTTCTTCCAGATTCAGCTTGAAATCAAGGCCCTTGGTTTTCGCCAGTATTTCCATGCTCTGACATACATTTGCCACAACCTCAGAAATTGAAAATTCGGAAATGTCGAGTTTTCCTTCATTGGCATCGGCCTTTGCCAGTATCAGAAGCTGGTCTATAAGCTTAGCCATGACCCTTGTTTCAGAATATGCATTGTCAAGCCACATTTCATTTTCCTCAACTGTGCCTTCATCGTCGCTGAGCACAACATCAAGATTTGTCTGTATGACCGTAAGAGGTGTTCTCAGCTCGTGAGAAGCATCTGCCACAAACTCCTTCTGCCGTATCCATGTTTCCTTTACAGGCTTCAACGCCTGACCCGTAAACAAAAAGCTTATGAGAAGCAGTATAGCAGTTCCGGTACAACCCGTAGCATACAATACATTTCTCAGAAAGGTCCACAGTATTTCTTCATTTACAGTGTTCTGGTAAACCTGAACTACGCTTTTTCCCTTGGAATCCTCAAAGTACTTTGTATATATCCTGTAATTGAACCTGCCCGCTCTTCTCACAACATAGGAGTCATTTCTGTTTTCAAGCGCCTTGATNNCCGAGACACTGTCTCCATCCTCCTCCAGATAGACAAGATTCATATTTCCGTCGTATATAGCATAGTTCACATTAAGCTTTTGATTTCTGCTCAATACAACGCTGGGACCTATTCTCTGAAATGTGTTACCGTTTATTCTGAAATTCAGTATTGTTGTATTTCTGTTGGCATATATTCTGAATGCCTCCGATTTCATAAGCTCCTTGTTGCCGTCCTCGAATACAATCCGTGTGAAATTATATATTCCCGCAGCAATAAATGCCATAAAGAGCACCAATATTACACCCATATATACAGTTAGTTTAAAATGAAGCTTTCTGAACATTCTATTTCTCCTTAAGCATATACCCTACACCCCGGACAGTTTCAATCTTCGCATTGGTATCTTCCAGCCTCTTTCTGAGGTGGTGAACATATATCTCAATATTGCTTTCCAGGATATCAGCCTCAAGCCCCCATATCCTGTCAATAATCTGCTCTCTTGTAAAAACCTGTCTCGGTTTTTTAATGAACATTTCCATCAGCATCGCTTCTTTAAGCGGTATTTTATATTCCTTATCTTCTATAAATAAGAGATAATTTTTAACGTCATACTTTATATCTTCAAACTCATACACTTCGCCAACATACTCTGTACCCTTTCTCCTTGCCAGAGCCTTTACTCTTGCAATGAGCTCCTTTGTGGCAAAGGGCTTAATCAGATAGTCGTCCGCTCCGGTTTCAAGACCGAACACCCTATCGTCCACAGTATCCTTGGCAGTGAGCATTATAACAGGAGTTTTAATTCCGTTTTTTCTTATTGACTTTAATATCTGTATTCCGTCCACACCGGGAAGCATGATGTCAAGAACAATTACATCATATATATCCTTTTCGGAAAGAATAAGTCCTTCCTCTCCGTCATTGGCAATATCAACATCTATTTTCTGCTTTGAAAACAAATAACTGAGAGCCTGCGTAATCTTAACCTCATCCTCAACAATTAATATTCTCATACATTCCTCCCGGTAACCTCTTCTGCTATCATAGCACAGAAGTTTAATATTTATTATAATATAGTGCTTCAATCTTAATTTAATATTAATATTAGCTAGATTTCGATTTCATATTATTATATCCCATATGATGATATATGACAAATCTAATTTTTGGCCTACGGTTTTCCTTTAAGATGATACAGTCATTATTAAGATTAAAAGCTCATCTTGAAAAACCGGTATTTTAAGTCACGATTACAGAATTAAAGCTTGCATCTCTTTACTTTCAATGAGTTGCAAGCTTTCTCTTTAATCATAAAATCGGAAGTACAGCATCTTATAATCTATTGTACAAAATTTATTGAATTTATTTATGAGTCTGGCATAATCATTCACTGCTAATATGTTTTATTGCCTGCTCATCTCGTATTTTCTGCTGACGAACTCTTCCTTAACGTCCTTTAAGAGCTGTTCATCAGATATTAAATCATAGCATGTGGCAGCCAAAATTTTTGATGCCGTTAAAACTGCGTTATGTGCATCTTCTGATTTTCCCGCATCTAAAAATTCCTGTGAATGAGATGCCGTCCCTTCCGGCACAAATGCTACCCTTATACACGAACCNNCTCTGCATTTTTCATAAGGATGTCATTAAGTTTTAATACAGGTATTTTACTGTCAAACGGTCTGTCAGCCGAAATTTCATATGTCGTTCCCGTCATTAGAGAAGCACCCTCTAAGATATTCTTAAACCTTTCGATTACAGTGTCCAAATATGCTCTGTTATACGATCTTAAGCTAAAAGTCCCTGTAGCTTCCGATGGTACAACATTGTCAGGACCACCGGCATTT
>DOON01000263.1:482-8253 GCA_003514865.1 Clostridiales bacterium | reverse complement strand
GAAGAGAATGACATACATCTTCTTTTAGAAATCAGAAGATTTAGAAATGCAGGATTTTCACTTAATGAAGTTGATACATTGCTTCACACTGGTGACTATGACGATATAAAAGAAATGCTGTCAAATAGAATTAAAGATTTGGATTACGAAATTATGCAGAAAAAGGCTATTCTTGATTCAATGGTAAAAATAATGGATGACCTTAATACCCTAAAAGAAAATATTGATTTAGTAGAAGTATGTGATAGTCCCTCAATTTTATGTATTGATAAATCTCATAGTAATTTATCAGATTATCCAGAGTTATTTTTACGATGGCAGGAAAACATGCCTGCCGTGCATATTGCGCCATTTTTCACTAAAAAATCCTCGGTGGAGGTATTTGAGAACGTGAGTTTTGGTTTTGCCGTACCACTTGAGTTGGCAGAACCTCTAGGCCTATTTGGTACACCGTATTCGAGGGTAATTGAATCAACTAAATGCGTAACTATAATTGCTCACAGCCATGGAGAGAATTTTTTAAGTGGAAGTTCCATAGATCATGCATTAGAGTATTGCGTGCAAAATAATCTGAAACTAAAGGATGATCCTTGGGGATTAACCATAGGCTCATTTTTGAAGGATAATAAGGCCTTTAGATTTCATAGAATATATCTTCCAATAAAATAACCAAATAATTTATAAAATGTACTTGACCTTACAACTGTTGTATACTGTACAATCCATATTGTCAGTAATTTAACATTAATAATAGGAGGAGAACATGAAAAAAAACAAACTATTAGAACTTATTTTATGCATGGTATTGGGCATAAGCCTATTTACTTCTTGTAGTTCACAGCAAGCAGATGCACCAGCGCAGGAAGGTCTATACAATGTAGGAACATATACCGGAACTGGAAAAGGTATAAATGGAGATGTATTGCTAGATGTAACATTTAGCGCAGATGCAATAACAGACATTGCGGTAAAGGAGCACAACGAAACAAAGGGAATATCAGACCCAGCATTTAAAAAAATTCCTACTGCAATAATTGAAAACCAATCTTTACAGATAGATACAGTATCAGGGTGCACAATATCAAGTAACGCAATACTTGAGGCAGTTGCAGATGCTGTAACACAAGCAGGTGGAAATGCTGATGAATTAAAGGCAAAAGAGGTTGCAGTAAAAGGACCTGGTGAGGATATTGAACGCACTGCAGATGTTATAATAATCGGGGGGGGCGGTGCAGGAATCGCTGCTGCCACATCTGCCGCAGAAAATGGAGCATCAGTTATTCTTGTAGAAAAAACTGCTGCCCTGGGTGGAAACACATTAGCCAGCGGTATGGCAATGAATGCTGCTGATCCTGAGATTCAATCAAAAATGGATACTTTGCCGGGACAAATAGATAGCTTGAAGGCTGTTCTAGCATACGATGAAAATGGATTTGGGGAGTATGCAGAAACACTTGTAACATTAAAGGGACAAATTAATGATTATTTAGCAGGAGACACAAGCAAAATGTATGACTCTGTTGAATGGCATATAATTCAGAGTTACTTGGGTGGAAAAAGAACAGATAATGGTGGAAATACAGTATTAAATAACTTTAATCTGATTTCAACAGTATGCAGAGAAAGTTTAAATACATACAAATGGCTTGGAGAAACTGTAGGTGCAAAGTTATCTAGTACAATAACAGCGCCAGTAGGCTCAATGTGGATGAGAGGGCACGGTTTTGAATCGAAGCCACAGGTATTTGAGGCAGTAACAAGCTATATTGAAAGCAAGGGCGCAGAAATTATGCTTGAAACAAAAGCGGAGAAGCTAATCATGGATGGTGACAAGGTTATTGGAGTTGAAGCTGTTAAAACAGACGGAACAAAGGTAACACTTACAGCTACAAAAGGTGTAATCATTACAACTGGTGGCTTTGGAAGCAACCCTGAAATGGTTCAGGAATATAACACATACTGGCCAGCAATACCGGACGGCATTAAGACAACATGCGTATCATCAGCAACTGGAGATGGTATCGGATTAGGGCTTCAAGCAAATGCGTCATTAGTAGACATGGGCATGATACAGCTTATGCCTACAGCAGGAGCTGAAAGTGGTGCATTAACAGACGGACTTTTGGTAGCACCTCAAAACTATGTATTTGTTAATAAAGAAGGAAAAAGATTCGTAAATGAATATGCAGAAAGAGATGTTCTTGCATCTGCTGCACTTAGCCAGACAGATGGATTGTTCTTTACAATAGCAGATCAAGAAATGGCTAAAACAGTTCAAAACAGAGCTACACAAGAAGACATAGACAAAATGGTAGCTAACGGAGTAATCTACAAGGCTGATACAATAGAAGGTTTAGCAGAGCAAATAGGCTGTTCGCCAGATGTTCTTGAAGCAACAATCAATTCATACAATAAATGTGTTGATCAAGGTAAGGACGAAGAATTTGGCAAAAATGTGTTTGATATGAAGATACAAACAGCACCATTTTATGCATGCCCATCACGTCCATCAGTACATCACACAATGGGTGGACTTGAAATTAACGAAGTAGCGCAGGTTGTTGATCAGTCGTCAGGTAAAGTAATACCAGGGCTTTTCGCAGCAGGTGAGGTAACAGGCGGAATTCACGGTGGAAACAGATTAGGCGGAAATGCCATAGCAGATTGCTTTGTATTCGGTAAAATAGCAGGACAAACAGCTGCAAGTAACTAAATAGCATATAAAAAAATGGGAACAGTTCCTAACGCTGAACATGCCCCTGTCAAGTANNGTGTCCAAAAAATCTTGACATCTCCACAGTTTTTATTATTTCAACTGTCTACCATAAGGGGGAGCATATCAAAAGTAATTCCTGTCCTTATAAGTTTTATTTAATTCCCGAAATTTCATTCAATGCTTTTACAGCTGCTATTATATCGGAATTATTATTAAACGGACCTATGCCAAATCTTACGGCACCTATTTTTTCGGTTCCGATTGTTTTATGTGCCAGAGGGGCACAATGAAGACCGGGCCTCACTGCAATTCCGTATTGAGTATCCAACATGAAAGCAACCTCTGATGAATCTATTCCTTCAATATTTATAGGAATAACCCCACATCTGCCGTTAATGTCTTCAGGGCCGTATATTTTGATTTTGGCATTCTTTTTAATTTCATTGATGAATATCTCAAGAAGTTTTTTTTCGTGGCTGTAAATCGATTTTGTGCCATTGTTTAAAATGTACTTTATCCCAGCATTCAATCCTGCAATGCCCGGAAGGTTATGAGTTCCCGATTCAAGTTTATCCGGATAAAAGTCAGGCTGTATCATGCTGCTTGATTCGCTTCCTGTTCCCCCTTCCCTCAGTTGTTTTATTTCAGCATCACAATTGATCATCAGCGCTCCGGTACCCTGAGGTCCCAAAAGTCCCTTATGGCCGGGAACAGCCAATAAGTCAATATTTTGTTTTTTCATATCTATCTCAAGAACCCCTGCACTTTGTGAGCCGTCAACCAAGTACAATATATTTTTTCTTTTGCACATTTGTCCAATTTCTTCTATAGGCATTATTGTTCCGGTCAGATTTGAGACATGTGTCGTCACTACCAATTTCGTGTTATCTCTTACAGCCGCTTCAATATCCTCAACCCGTATGCTTCCGTCAGAGGCACATTGTACAATAGTGTTTTCAACACCGTGCTTTTCAAGCTCTTTAATAGGGCGGAGCACGGAGTTATGCTCCATTGTAGTCGTTATAACATGATCCCCCTGATTCAGAACTCCTTTGATTGCCTGATTCAAACCATCTGTGGCATTAAAGGTGAATATTACCTTCATGGGATCATCAAGATTAAAAAGCTCTGCCAACAACTCTCTTGTTTCGTAAATTACCCTTGCTCCTTCAATTGCCATGGCGTGGCTGCCTCTTCCCGGATTAGCACCATACTCGGTCATAGCTCTCATGACATTCTGGTATACCGTCGTTGGCTTCGGATATGTTGTTGCCGCATTATCTAAATAAATCATTATATCACCTGCTATTATATTTTTAATATATTATATGTCTGTGTATTGTCTTTGATAATAATTAATCATGATATACGATTCTTCCCCTGCATATGGTATACTTAACTTTTCCCTTTAGCTCCCATCCTATAAACGGTGAATTGTTTGATTTTGAAATAAATTTATCCACAATATATTTTTCACCAGCATTAAATATCAACAAATCTGCAGGTGCACCCTCCTTTATTCTTCCGGAATCGAGGTCATACAATCTTGCAGGATTAATTGTCATTTTCTCTAAAAGCTCAGGAAGTGTGAGATGCCCTTTATATACAAGCTCTGTAATTCCCAGAGCCAGCGCTGTTTCCAGTCCTATAATTCCACTTGGAGCCTTTGTAAATTCATGATCTTTTTCCTCCCCGCTGTGAGGTGCGTGATCTGTTGCTNNAATTCCGGGATTACCAATCAGCGAAGGATCCTCCTCGTGAAAGCTTATAGGCACATTCAAAGTCTTTGCCGTCTCCATGGCCTTCAATGCAGTTCCGGCATTAATCAAAGGAATACCGTCATCTGTGAAGCCTGCCGCTCCGGCTCTTTTCAGCTCTGCCATATTCACAATGTCCTTTCCCTGCATGCCCACTGTTACCGCCGCTGTCTGAAGCACGTTTACAGGTGAACTTTCGGCTTTTTTTAGAATATAATTCAGAGTCTCTTCGTTGTCAACCGCGGGCTTCGTGTTTGCCATACAAACGACAGTTGTAAATCCTCCCTTGGCAGCAGCCATAGAACCGCTGTGAATATCCTCCTTATACTCAAAGCCCGGATCTCTGAAATGTACATGCACATCTATAAGTCCAGGAGATACAACAAATCCGCCAGCATCTATTACAGCTTTTTCACCGGAAACATCAATGTTTTTTTCTATTCGCGCTATTTTTCCACCATCTATAAGGATGTCTGTAATTTCATCCCTTCCCGATTCGGGGTCTATTACTCTACCGTTTTTTATAAGTATCATTTCCATCACCCTGTTTAAATTTAATAATATTATATCACATCATCTTTAAGACAGAAAGAAATATTGACGATAAAAACCGAATTTGCAGCAATTGCAAATTCGGTCTTTTAATATAATTATTCTGCCAATGAAGACAGAACAGAACTTTTTGTCACAATCCCCTTCAATGCCCCTTCCTCATCGGTAATCACTATGGGGAACTTTGCTTCCACAGCCATAGGAAGTATATCGCTAATATGAACATCCTCCTTTGCTGTCAATGCATCATTTCTCACTATATCAAAAAGCTTCAGATTTTCATTATTCGCTTTTATTGCATCATCAATTGTCAATATACCTTTATATTTCATCTTTGCATCAACAACATATGCGCTTGAAACAGAATTTTGACGCATTTCTCTTATTGCATTTTTAACTGAATCATTTTCTTTTATAAGACAGGAAGGTGTAATCATAACATGCTTAACGCTCATCACCTTTGTTTTGTCAGCGCTGTCAATGAATTTTTTAACATAATCATCCGCAGGATTTACGGACATATCCTCAGGTGTATCTATCTGAATTACCTTGCCGTCCCTCATTATAGCCACAGTATCTCCAAGCTTAAAAGCCTCATTTATATCATGAGTTATGAAAATTACTGTCTTTTCCAACTTTCTCTGGAGGGACAGAAGTTCAAACTGCATATCCTTCCTCACAAGAGGGTCAAGAGCTGAAAATGGTTCATCCATAAGCAGTACCTCCGGGTCATTTGCCAGTGCCCTCGCAAGCCCCACCCTCTGCTTCATTCCTCCGGAAAGGCTGGAAATAGGGTTGTTTTCCCTTCCCCCAAGTCCTACTAGCTTCGTCATTTCAAAGGCTCTTTTCTGCCTTTCATCCTTTGATACATTTTTGACCTCAAGACCGTATGCAACATTATCCATAACGTTGCGGTGAGACATAAGACCAAAATTCTGAAAAACCATTGATATTTTATTTCTTCTATATTCAAGCAGTTCCTTTTTATTGAATGCTTCTATATCCTTGCCGTTAAAATATATCTTCCCTGATGTGGGCTTCAGAAGCTGATTGAAACAACGAATCAATGTGGCCTTTCCGGAGCCGGATAATCCTATTATAACAAAAATTTCACCTCTTTTTACACTGAAGGAAACATCCCACAAAGCAGCGGTTACCCCTGTTTTTTTATATACTTCGTCCTTTTCAAATTCGTCCTTCATCATCCTTGATGCTTCTTTTTTATTTAAACCATACAATTTAGATATATTACTTACTTCTATTATATTGTCTATATTGTCATTCATTATTCAGCCACCTCATTTTTCTTCGTTATTCCCTGCGTAAGGCGGTCTAAAATAATGGCGATAATTACTATTGAAATTCCCGGTAACAAAGCCTTACCCATTTCCACGCGATTTGTTGCAAGAATCATTTCCATTCCAAGCCCCTTGGCACCTATAATCGCACTTGTAACAACCATTGACATTGCCATCATAATTGTTTGATTCACACCTGTCATTATTGTTGGCATAGCCTGAGGTATCTGCACCTTTACAAGAGCCTGCATCTTTGTCGAGCCAAAGGAAATGGCCGCCTCTCTTACTTCCTTATCAACATGAGCAATACCATGGCTTGTCATTCTTGTCATGGGAACCACGGAATAAATGATAGTTGCAAGGNNCGCTGAACAGCACAACCGCAGGCACAAGATATACAAATGACGGCATTGTCTGCATCAGATCCAGAGCAGGCCGCATAACCCGGTCAGCGCCTTTATTCATTGCTATAAGTATACCAATAGGAAACCCTAAAGCAAGAGATACGAATACAGCAACGATTACAAGGCTTATAGTTTCAAGCATGTTCTCCCAAAGGCCAAATGTCCCTATAAAAAATAACATCGCTCCGTATGCCACACCTGTTGTTATCTTCCTGCTTATTTTGTATCCTAAAAATACAACCAATAGTATAAGCACAATCCACGGAACAGAAGACAGCAAATGATTGATTGCCTGAATGGCATCTATGGCTCCGAACTTTATTATATCAAGTATCTCGGCATTGTTTTTGCTGAACTGCTTTACAGAATCATCTATTGCCGTGCCTACATCTATCTGCCACGCCTTTGGGAATGTAAATATATAGTCATTCATAAATATGTCCTCTCTTTTATTATTTGTTGAGGTATTCCCTCACCTTTTCGGCATTTTCCTTAGGGAGCCACTCATCCAACAAATAATCATTTTCCTTTAAAAGCCACTTTGCCGTTTCTTCATGGGTGGCCTTCGTTTCATCAAGATATGCCAGAGCCTCTGCTATCAGCTGGCTTCCTGTTTCATATTTTTTGAAAAATTCAAGGAGCTCAGGAGCCCTTTCGGCAAATTTGCTGCTGCTTACAATTTTAAGCTCCTGCTTCGGAAATTCACATTTCCCCTCCATGTAAAGCTCAGGGTCATAGGCTGCATCTTCAAGAAGGACAATATCCAATTTACCGCTTATCCACGTAGGTTCATAACAATACCCCACCCATGGTTTTCCCAGATTGTATGCGGATACCAGTGATGCGAACAGAGTGGCCTCGCTCCCAAGCCTTGTATAGTTGTACATTTCGTCCAACCCGTAATACTCATATTTTTTATATAATACTTCATCTGCCATCCAACCCGGAATAGAGCCGTAAATTCTACCTTTCGACCTGTCCTCATCATCGGGAAATAATTCCGGATACTTTTTTAAATCCTCAACAGTTCTTAAATCAGGAGCC
>DOON01000263.1:0-408 GCA_003514865.1 Clostridiales bacterium | reverse complement strand
ACCTGAGCACTGTCAGGCACCAATACTCCCACATCTACGATATCACCCTTAGCCACATCATCAGGATAGCTCACCACATTATCTGTCCAGCTTTCAATATCGAGATCTATATCTCCTTTTATCATAGCTTGCCAGTTCATAGTTGATGAGCCGGATGAAGTTTCAAGCTTATATCCTTCATATCCATTTTCAACCACAATTCGTGCAATTTCGTTGTGCAGCTTCTGGCTGTCCCAGCCGTTATCCGTAACTGCAATTTTTATTGATTCACCTGGTTTAACCCCTGTATTTCTGGCGCATGCAGAGATTGAAATAACCAAAACCAGGGCTAGAATCATGAAAACGTATTTCTTTTTCATTTTTCATCCTCCTTAATTTTATATCTATATAAATATCCATTTAATTAAA
>DOON01000003.1 GCA_003514865.1 Clostridiales bacterium | reverse complement strand
GTCTTGCCGTCTCTGTCAGTGTATTGGTCCATACCCATTACAGTTCCTTCAAACTCTTCTCCCGGAAGGGCATCTACCGTTACAGTTACTATAGCATCCTGTCTTATATACAATACATCCAAGTCGCTTACGGTGGTGTATATAAACATTTCGTTAGTGTTATACATATCTATCAGCTGTATTGACCATCTGTCGCTTCCATCGGTCACACCGTTTATTACGTCTCCCACATTGTACATCAGGTATGAAACCATTCCGTCAGAAGGAGATGTAACCATAAACTTTGTGGTTAAATTTGATACCTTATCAATTTTTTTATGAATTTCCTCGATTTCCTTATTAATCTTGGATATGTCCTCATAAAGCTTCTTGATTGCATCCGCATCCTCCTTTATGTTCTCGGCAACATCTTTTCCCGCTATTCTTGCAATAATTTCGCCTTCTTCCACAAATTCATTGGATGAAACATAAACCTCTGTGGCAACTATATTTGCATCAGAGCCCACACCTCTTGAGTAAGACACCTTCTTTTCATTTACGAAGGAATCAACCTTGCTGTTGTATACAAACGGTGTAGCAGCCATGCCATCTTTCTCGGTGTAGATGAATGCAACCATTCCCGGCTGCACAAGTCCGGGGTTATCCGCTTCGATGGTTCCGTTGTGCACATATGTTATACCGTCTGAATTAGGTACGGCATTTGAGCTTATTTTCTTAATTGTTCCGGTGTAAAAACCGTCAAAAGCTATCTGTACCTCTGTAGTTCCTGAAAGTGGATTCTTAACCTCTCTTCCGTAGCGTATGAGCACTTTCTGCCCTACTTGAATGTTTGGATATTCATATGTATTAACCTTGAAAGGTATCTTTACTTTACTGTCGTCAACTATGGTTGCAATATTGATGCCTGAAAGTCTTTCTCCCTCTTCAACGTTTAATTCCGTAAGCCTTCCCCTTATGGGAGCTGTAAATACAATTCCGTCATATGGATTAACCTGATTTATGTCACTGATCTTTCTGTTCAGCAAGCTTTCAAGAGTTTCCATTCTGCTTTTAATATCTTTGTTTTTTTCAGCTATTTCTTCCTGCTTTGTCTGAATGTTGTTGGACATTTCCTCCAATTTATCTCCAAGATTGCTTGACGACAATCGGATTAAGTTATCTCCCTTTTTAACCATCTGATTAGGTTTAACAAATATTTCTTCTATTACATAGTCGATGGAATCAACCGCGCCGTCAGGCTTAGGAGCTCCTATTGAGCCACCCCAGTTGCCGTTCAGCTGACCTGTAATATTAACGCCTTGCACTATATCTCCTCTTTCCACAGCCTTTGTCGCATATCTGGGAGCTCCGGAAACATTCTTCGAATCGGGAATCAACTGCTTTGCAGTCAAATATCCGCCTGTAAATACTATTGCTAAAACAACTACTATAGAAATTACCTTTTTATACATTTAACTTACCTCCACTGCTTTCGTCAGATACTATTTCTCCATCTACCAATCTGATAATTCTGCTGCCGTATTCCGCTATTTCTTCCTCATGAGTTACCTGTACGATGGTCATTGAATTTTTCTTATTCAAGTCAACAAATAACTCCATAATCAAATCACCTGTCTTTGTATCCAATGCACCCGTAGGTTCATCCGCCAGAATTATTGACGGTTTTCCCACTATTGCTCTGGCTATTGCAACCCTTTGCTGCTGACCTCCCGACATCTGAGAAGGTAGATGGTGCATCCTGTCCTTAAGTCCTACCTGCTCCAACGCATACTCCGCAAGCTCACGCCTCATCTTATCGTTCATTCCCCTATAAATCAAAGGGATTTCAACATTTTTAACGGCATTCATCCTCGGCAGCAAATGAAAGTTCTGAAATACAAATCCAATAAACATATTTCTCACTTCCGACATTCTTGAATCATTAAGCTTATTCACAAGGGTCCCGGAAAGCTCATATGAGCCGCTGGTGGCATGGTCAAGGCAGCCAATAACATTCAGCAGCGTGGATTTTCCTGAACCCGAAGGTCCCATGATGGATACGAATTCTTTTTCTTTTATTGAAAATGTAATATTCTTCAATGCATGAACCTCAATTTGCCCGGATTTATAGAGCTTGGAGATATTCTCCATTTTTATGATTTCCATATTTCACCTCTTTAAAATACAGTCCACTAATAAGACGTAATTACTTACAAAAAAGTTCTGCTATTTTAAATTTTTCTTAAAATTTTTTTACCATACCCGAAAAATTTTTAAAGGACGCTCGGTAAGACAATTCAAAGTCCATCGACCGCCCTTTAAATATATACTATTTCATGACATCAATGTATATATCATCTATCCAAACCTTGTTTTTTCCTTCATATTCCAGATATATGCTAAGGGAATCCGCATCGGTCACATTAATAGGAACCGTAAACTGCTCCCATATGTCGTCATGAACGTTTACCTTTGTATGAAAATTGGATGTCAGAGAGCCTCCCTTGCTTGCTTCAAGGACTATCTGAGCCTCAACATCACTTTCCGACTTCATTTTAACCGCAATTCCTATTTGCCTTTTAAGCATATAATTGAACTTTTCATCTCTGAAATCTACAGCGGCAAACAATGCCTTTACTTTTCCATCTCCCTCATTTGCCACAACAAGAGAGCTTTTACCCTCTAAATAAATATCGCTGTCCACAGCCGCNNGCCCCAGCTTTGCCAAAAGGCTTTCGTTGAAATACATTTCCGTTGAATCTGTTATTTGAGAGCCGGGATCTGGACCTTCACCGGAACCATTGTTTCCGCCGTTGTTGTTTTCCGGAGGTGTTTGATTCTGTGAATTGCCATTCCCGTTGTTTGCGTTTGCTTCTTTACCGTCAGAAAGCTTTTTAATCAGCTTGTTTCCTCCAAAGAGGAGCAGCACTACAATAAGTATGGAAATAACCGCCCGCACTGCTTCTTTTTTCGTGAGCAGCTTTTTTGCCTTGGTGCTCTGCTTCACAGGATGGTTGTCATTCACGTAAATATCAAAAATCGGTGATGAGTCCTGGTTGCAATCATCCGGAACATTCACATTCCCTACATCTGCATCCTCTTCCGCCTGCTCCGCAGAGTCCTGAGCCTCAACCTTTTTTAAAGCCGCATATTCATCCGATATCTTCCCTGTATGACTGTCTGTACTGAAAATCATGGAATATATAGGTGAGTTCTTCATTTCTGTACGCACGTCCTCAGGAAAAATATATTCTCTGGTAAGACATCTGACTATAATTTTCAATATATCCGGCGGAATAGCATCGGATATATTGTAATCCACAATTTCGGAACCTGAAAAAATAAAATGAATTATGTTGCCAAGCCTTTTGAACGTTTCATTGTCGGCAATGTCATATTCCTGCTCAAACACCAGATTTAAGTCAACGATGACATTGTTGTCCTCATCTGCATACAGCTTGTCTATATCAAGTATTTTCTGCTGTACCACATCCGTCATGTTAAATATGCCCTGAGCAAGAGAAATTACACTCTCAGACAGCTTGAACTGCTGCTTGAGCGTAAGTCCCTTTGATGCTGTTTCCCTCAGACTTATGTATTCTGTTTTCACCGGCTCTGTATATATGTATATGCGGTCTTCAGTGTTATAACATTCAACAATGTTCGAAGAAAAGTTTTTTAATTCTTCTAAATTTACTAAATTGATAGCCTTTTGACTGGTTATTACATTGCTGTAGAATACATCTCCATCATCGTTTTTGCATTCAAGAACCCTTTGAAACCCATTTTCAAATATAGTACGAATAATCTTATAATTATTGTTCATAGGCTCCCTCCCTATAGTAATCCAATTATATATTAACAATAATTTCGTCAAAAAGAAAGATTTTTTTATCATTTTTTTAATATTTTGGATATTTTCATAAAATCACAGTCTCGTTCATAGATTTGCTTGCTCGCTATCGCTCATGTAAATTTGGAACTCATCACGTTTGACTCGCCTACAATTTCTTTCTCCCTGCCGGCCGAAAAAAAACGAGGATTACTTTTCATCCTCGTCTCCATTGATCTCATCAATTTCATATTCTACATTTTCAACAATATTTTCATTGTTTTCTTTATTTGTTACATTGTAGCCGTAATACTTTGCTGTTTTGTCTGCTACTACAGTCAGAAGGAAAACAAGCATTACCGCATCATCTATAATGCTGAATCCCAGTATTGGAGCAGGTATTAAATCCACAGGGCTCAATATATAAGCTAAAGGAAGTATGACCCACCACTTTTCCTTCAATGGTATGTTTTTATCAAATAGAAATTTAAAAATCAACCTAAGTCTGTTCATATCGACAACATCAAATTACAAATTCTATATTCGGAAGCTTCCACTGGAGTTTTAAAGTAAAATTATTTGCGGTCTCTTTTCGTGAGCCTCCCAAAACAACGTGCGTAATCTCCATTTCTTCTGCAAAATCAACTATTGTTTTAATTACATCCTTGGACCTTTTAACAGTTAATTCGGCTCCTACATCCTTAGTGATTCTAAATAAATATTCCAGCGCATCACCATCGCTGAAATCATACAAAAACTTATCATTTTCATTCACAACGTGAAGCACATACAGGTTGCCCTCCGAATCTTTAGACAGCTCGGCGCCTTGCCTTATAAGGCTCTCACATGTTTTCTGCTGTGTAACACATACCAACACATTCTTATGCATCGTTATTCTCCTTAAATGGCGGGAATATGTGGGAATTGAACCCACCCAGGACGGATTAACGCCCCGCGACTGGTTTTGAAGACCAGGAGGCACACCAGCACCTATCTATCCCCATCAAGCTAAATGATAACATAAGGTTAAATTTATTTCAAGCTTTTCTTTCCAACATCCATTTATACCCATGCAGGTTTAATGGACATATCTGAAATGGTAGCCTACGCCCCACTTGGTAAGTATATACTCATAGTTTTTACTGTTTTTTTCAATTTTTTCTCTCAATCTTCTCACATGGACGTCTACGGTTCTCAGATCGCCGAAATATTCGTATCCCCATATGATTTCCAGCAGTTCCTCCCTTGAAAACACCTTTCCGGGATTAGTTGCCAGCAAAAGCAACAAATCAAACTCCTTCGCCGTGAGGTTTATCTCCTGCCCGTTCAGGCTGACCTTCCTTCCCAATGAATTTATTATGAAGTCATCAACTATGACTGTTTGCTCATTTGGTTTTTGAGTCATTCCCTTTGTTCTTCTGAGTATTGCCTTAATTCTTGCTTTAAGCTCCAAAATATTAAAAGGTTTTGTAACGTAATCATCAGCACCATATTCCAAGCTGAGTATTTTATTCATATCTTCGTTATTTGCTGTGAGTATCATGAGCGGGACATTTGATATCTCTCTGATCTTCTGGCAAACCTCCAGTCCGTCCATATCAGGGAGCACCAAATCGAGAATAACTATGTCAAATTCACTTATTGCAATTTTTCTCAATGCCTCGTTACCTTCAAGAGCAGAATCAACCTCATATCCGTCCTGCTCCAAGCTGTACTTAAGCCCCTTAATCAATAAAAGCTCATCGTCCGCTATTAAAACCCTCATTTGTTACACTCCTTAATCATTTTGTTACAAAAACTAAACTTTTAATTAATAGTACATTGATTTGTGCGAATTGTCAAGAAAATAATGTCATCCCAATTTCCTCTGAATTAAAACATAATTCTGTCATTTCCAACTCTTCTTGTAACTCTCTGCATATCAAAATGCTCAAGAAGCCCTATGGCATTCTTACGATTGGTATTAAGTATGTCTCTGTACTCTGCAGCCGTAATTTTTGAATTTTTCTTAACAAATTCAACCAGCATGTTCTTAGCTTCTTCATACATCTCATTTGTGGTTATACCTGTTTCATTAATTTTAACAAGCTCCTTATTTTCAAGCATCAATGCAACTATTTCCTCGGCTTCTTTCCCTTTAAGACTTGAAACAAGCTCCTCGTAGCCTATAAATTCAAACCTTGCATCATTTATAGCCTTAAGTATGCTTTCTTCGCATTTTCTATAATAATCATCGTACTGAATGCTGAAATACGGCAGGAATATATATTCTCCCTCCTGCTTTATCAGTCCCTTGTCAATAAATGAGTTTATTGCCATATCAAAGACATTCTGCTTCATTTTAGGCAGATACCTGCTCTTTATTTCCGATTTTTTTGCTCCACGTGAATATTT
>DOON01000051.1 GCA_003514865.1 Clostridiales bacterium | reverse complement strand
TTTTATTGTCTAGGTTCTTTTTTGCTGCTCGCCTTTTGGTGAGACAGCTTTGTTAGTTTAGCACAGCTTGCGGTGCTTGTCAACTATTTTTTTATTTTATTTTTTGGTGTTTCATTTGCTGCCATCTCCGACAGCTTTGTTAGTTTAACACAGGTGCTTACTGTTGTCAACTAATTTTTCAACTGATTTTTTAAGTTCCTGAATCTCCTTAAAGTCAGAAGTGCTTTTAATTTTAGCCTACTTATACGTCTTTGTCAATCCCCTTTTTAATTTATTTATCATATTTCAATCAAAGAATTTACAGTATATAATATATGAAGATTATGAAAATAATTACCGTCCTATCGGTCAAAATTCCAAATAATTTAGCATATTTTATAAAATTGCCTTAATATTTTTGACAATTAAGCCGAATTATAATGTGATTAATTTGTTAAATTAAGTTGGATGGTGTATATATGAAAAACGCATTGCATAAAGAGCTGTCTTCTTCAGAATTATCATTCTTTTGCACCCAGATGGCGATGATATTAAAATCAGGAATGCTCATTTCTGATGGAATTGAATGGATGTACAGTGATTTGGAAGACGGCAGAATGAAAAATATACTTGGATCTCTAAAGGAAGCACTTGAAGACAAGGCGCCGCTTTACACTGCAATGGAGGATTCCGGATGCTTTCCTTCGCATATAGTAAGCATGTGTCAAATAGGTGTCGTAACAGGAAGACTTGAGGACGTCATGAACTCATTGTCGCAATATTATGACAGAGAGGCTATGTTGAAATCCAAAATACGCAATTCTGTTTTTTATCCGGCAATGCTCTTTGTTATGATGACATTTGTTATAATTCTTCTTGTTACAAAGATATTTTCTATTTTTGAAGGAATGGTACGAGAGCTTGGAGGAGAGCTGCCCAGCGGGCAAACCTTCAAGATATCCTTTGCCACAGGCATGATGGCGGGTAATCTTGCTCTTGTATTTGTTCTTGCGGTTTTATTTATAGCTGCAGTCATACTCATATTTTATAAATCACAAAAGGGCAAGGCATACATCGGCAATTTTCTACATAGATTTGTATTTACAAAAACCATAATGCAAAAAATAACTGCCTATAGATTTTCATCAGGTTTATCACTGCTTTTATCAAGCGGAATGAATATAGAAAGTTCAATGCACCTGCTCCTTGACGTTATTGAAGAGCCACAACTGAAAAACAAGGTGGAACAATGTAGTCAATATATAAATTCCGGAGATGATTTTATAAAAGCAATATCAAGACTGTCTCTGTTTTCCGGTATTCATATCCAAATGCTGAGCATGGGACAGCGTATAGGCGAAACGGACGTTGTTATGAAAAAATTGACTGATATATACGAGAATGAAGCGGATCAGGCTATAAACAATGCCATATCATTGGTAGAGCCGGTCATGGTGGGGGTGTTGTGTACCGTTATAGGCTTCATATTGATTTCCGTAATGCTTCCTTTGATGAACATAATGTCTTCAATAGGCTAGGAGGTACTAATTTTGAGAATCCATAAGCTGAAAATTCTCGCTGCCTGCATGGCAATTGCTTTTTCAGTCACTCTGTACATGGCTGTTGAGAATACTCAGGTATCAAATGAAATCGAAAAACACAACATATTAAAAGATGCCATAATAAAAAATGCTGTTTTGTGTTATGCCATTGAGGGCTTTTATCCTCCGTCAATAAAGTACTTGGAGGATAATTACGGATTGGTTGTAAATCATGACAAGTATGTTGTGAGTTATCGCATCTTTGCTTCAAATATAATGCCAGGAATTGAAATTTATTTAAAATAGGTGAGCCTGATGATTAATAAAAATAATGAAAAGCAATTTTCATTTCAATTTGTTTTTATAATGCTCCTTTTTCTAATGATTGTAATTTTATCATCTATGATTATCTTGCTTGGGAAAAACATATATTCTAAGGTTAATGAAGAAAGAGCCCTCAATTACGAAAAAAGAGTTTCTATTTCATATGTTGCGAATAAAATTCGTCAGGCTGACAGAAAAAACGGTGTGAGAACAGAAAGCCTTAACGACCGAAATGCGGTAGTAATAAGCGAGATATATGACGGTTACGAATTTGAAACATGGATTTACTTTTATGACGGAGCAATTTATGAAATGTTTGCGGATAAAGGCATGGCCTTTAGTCCCGATGACGGCATGAAGGTAACAGATGCCGAAAGCTTTAATATAGAAAAACTTAAAGATAATTTATACAAGCTCATCGTATCGGATAATGAAAAAACAACTGAGCTTATTTTAAATTTATATTCTTATTAAGAGGTTGAAATGAAAAATAAGATATCTGTAAACTTAGAGGTATCACTTGTTGAAATTATAATATCAATATTAATATTTTCCATTGCTGGAGCCATTATACTCAATTGCTTTGCTCTGTCAAGATTCACTCAGATAAGTACAAACGACATGATATTTGCAGGAAATATCGTTCAATCCGGCGCAGAAATGATTAAGTCCTTCGACAACATGAACGAAGCCGAAGAATATTTTACCGAAAACTACACGGATAAAAATGTGGCTATCAATGGCATTACCTATATTAATTACTATGATAAAAACTGGAATATTTGTGAGAAAGAAGATGAGGTATATGTTGTAACAATAACCATAGCAGATGCTTCAGCAAACTCCCGCAAGCTGAAGGATATAAATATTACTGCCGAAAAATCCATACCTTATCCCTTTATCGACAAAGGAAGGGACATTACAACATTGTATGAAATAAACACCAAGAAATTTTTCTCCGATAGTGGCAGGAGGTAAAAATGGAGCATAAAACTATGAAGTCTTCCAACGCTTCTCTTGGAGCAGGCGGCACCATCATTGTGGTAATATTTGTTGTTGTATGCCTCACCGTATTTGCATCCCTGTCTTTTGTGACAGCAATTTCAGACTTGAAGCTTGCAAAAAAAACGGAGGAAATAAATTCCGATTATTATGACACTCATGGTAAGGCCGAAGAAAAACTATCTGAGATATGCGGAGTGCTGGATTCAATATCTGATTCGCATCCGACGTCCGAGTATTTTTACGGCTCTGCCTCCGGCTTGCTTTCTGAAATTGAAGGAATTTCTGCAATTGAAAAGAATAGCAGTTCTTTAAAAATATATTACGAAGCACTCGGAACTAAAAATCAAAAAATTTGTGTAACGTTAAATATATTCTACGACGAGTTAATAGGACAACCACGCTATGACATTGAAACATGGAATTTAACAGCAATAGAATTACCTGTTTTTGAGGAACAAAATATTGACCTGTGGAAAGGATTAGAATGACATGAACATTGAAGAAATATTTAATTATGCGATAAATGTAAAAGCCTCTGATATTTTTATAATTGCCGGAAGACCTCTTTCATACAAAATTATGGGGGAAATTGTTTCTGTAGATACGATGCCTCTCACTGCTGAGGATACATACAACATAATACGTGATATATTTGCAGTCGCCAAGAATGAAAATATAAACGAACTGTGCAGCAGAGGAGATGAGGATTTCTCTTTCTCTGTACCCAAGCTAGGCAGATTCAGAGTAAGCGCATATATGCAGCGCAATTCCTACGCTGCCGTAATAAGGGTGGTTTTTTTTGAGCTTCCTGATCCGAGCAGGCTCAGGATACCGGATGTTGTGATGGACTTACATAAAAAGACAAAGGGACTGGTCTTGGTCACAGGCCCTGCGGGTAGCGGCAAATCAACAACGCTTGCATGTATAATAGATAAAATAAACCAGGAAAGAAACTGCCACATAATGACTTTTGAAGATCCTCTTGAATTTATTCACAGACACAAGAAGTCAATCGTGAGCCAGCGTGAAATATACACGGATTCTGAAAGCTACATTTCTTCGCTACGTTCAGCGCTGAGGCAGTCTCCTGACGTTATGCTCATAGGAGAAATGCGTGACCTGGAAACTATTGAAATTGCGTTGACTGCAGCAGAGACAGGACATCTTGTCTTTTCTAGTCTGCACACAACCGGGGCGGCAAACACAATAGACAGGATAATAGACGTATTTCCTTCAAAGCAGCAGCAGCAAATAAAAATACAGCTTTCAATGCAGCTCCAGGCGGTTATATCTCAGCATCTTATCCCGTCCCCTGTCATAGGTAGAGCAGCTGCATTTGAGGTAATGCTTGTAAATAACGCCGTTTCAAATTTAATAAGAGATTCTAAGGTTCATCAGCTGAACAGCCTTATATATTCATCCGAAGGGAAAGGAATGAAATCAATGGATACAAGCATAATCGAGCTATACAGAGAAAGACTCATAACAAAAGAAAATGCATTGTTGCACGCATCTGACCCTGACTTTATGGTCAAAAAATTAGTATAATACTAATCCGCATTAAATAAGTTCCCTTGAAGCGGATTAGTATATACTGCTTTCCTATATTGCGGACAAATATTTGTCCGCATTTTAAATTAAAAGCAGTATAAAATTAACCCCTGTGACAACACAGGGGTTTTAATTTTAGTATTCAAATTCTTTGGTGTAATATTTGCTGTTTATTAATTTATTTGTGCTTTCCATAACCCTTGGGCTGTTTGACTGCTTCGCAGAAGATGCTATTGTTGAATCCATCAGTCTCCATTGGTTTCCATCGAAATACATTTCATTCAGCACAATCCATCCTGTCTCCTCCGTATATACTTCATTCCATGCATGGTATGCGCTTAAATTTGAAGTGTAGCCCATTACAAGCTTGGATGGAATGGATTCCGAACGGAGCATGGCCGCCATTACAGCTGCGTAGTCGAAGCAAATTCCCTTGTTTTTATTCAGAATATCGTCTATTGACGGAAGATATCCGCTTTTTACGGTCTTTGCTTTCTCATTATCATATGTTATGTTTGAAATTACATAGTCATATATAACATCAAGCTTTTCAATATCTGTTGTTTTTCCTTCTGTCAGTTCTTTTGCTTTTTTTACCGTTTCTGATTGATCATTGAAATTAACCATCTGGTTTGGTACTAAATATGGTGCATTCTGGTCTTTAAGCTTAACAGTAATAGTGCTTGTCTGAACTGTTGCGTACTTATTGTCGCTTATATTTTCAAATACTCTGATTTTATAGCTGCCGTCTCCCAATTGCAAAGTATATGTATCGTATTCTCCTTTGTTGTTCAAATCATATGTGTATTGAGAGGTGTCCTTATCAATTATTACCTTGAGCTTTTTCGTTGTTTCGTTTAAATATTTTACCTTTATATATCCATCCGAAGCGTTTGAAGCATCAATTTCTGACTTGGAGCTTTTATATATATCCGATGCATAAGCCACGGAAGATAAAGCAAGTATCATAATCAACGTGAATAATATTATTTTTTTCATGGTTGTCCTCCTTTGTAAAACAATAAAAGCTTTGCTAAAATCAGCAAAGCTAAAACAATCAATGTAACATTGTACAGCAACTGGCTGTCATACCACTTTCATGGCTTAGACCCTATAGCTTTGCGTCATTTTCTTTAGAAAATTTTGCCTATTTAATTATTTATATACTATCATATTAATAAACATTTGTCAACGATATTGTTCACCGTTTGACATCTTTTTTATATGTCAATTTGCGGCTGATTATTTCTTTTTACACTGAAAAATGCCGACTCTGCGCCATTATAATAGCCATATTTTTTCAATGACATTCCCATGTTGATGAGAGACTTGATTGCCCCGGCATTATTCACGTCTGTCACCGCTGTTATTTCATCGATTCCCAGCTCATAAAGCCCGTAATTAACAACAGCACGGGTTAATTCCGACGCATATCCCTTGCTCCAGTAATCCGGATGTATTTTAGTACCTATTTCAACACCCCTGATTTTGGAGGAATAAATGAGCTGTGTAATTCCTATTACCTCATTTGTTTCTTTTACTACTACAGCCCAGCTGTTTAACATATTTCTTTGATAACCGCTGATATATTTATTTATCTGACGTTTACACTCTTTCAGGGAGCTCAGCCTGTTCCATGGAATATATTTAATGATTCTGTGATCGCTTTCTATCTTATAAAGGCTCAAAACATCATCTTCATCAAACTCTCTTATAATCAATCTGTCTGTTTCTGTAATAATATTCATTTTTTCGCCTCACCTAATAATCGCTTTATTCTTATGTTATGTCAGTAGCTATTACATGTGAGGAATTTTGTCAAAAAAAGTGTGCCGTCGACCAAGGTATTCGCTCCCTCTGTCGCATACTTTGGGAGTTCGTTGCGGTTGACATACTGTTGACGGTCAAAAACAAGGTTCGCAGGAAAATTCACTAATTTATCTGCTCCTACGTCGCATAAATTAGGAATTTTGTGCGTTTGACCTACCATCAATTTCACTCTCCTTACAGTCGAAGAAATTGGGTTAGGTCATAAAAGGCATACAAAAAGACAAGTTATCAGATAACTTGTCTTTCAATGCGGATGAAGGGACTCGAACCCCCACGGTAACCCGCTAGATCCTAAGTCTAGTGNNTGCCAATTCCGCCACATCCGCTGGCTGGTTGTTGCGTTAACAACAAAATTTATTATACTACTGCGAAACTGCTTTGTCAAGAACTTTTTTACAAGATTTATCTTTGAATTTTATTAGCTTGTCAAAGCTGTCGATAACCTCTATTTCACTGTTAAATATTGTGGTCTGTCCCATACTTGAAAGGCTTGATGTATATGCTACAGGTCTGCTGTATGCATTTGCAAATTTAACCGTATGAGATGTTCCGCCTTTCTGGCCTCCCTCAATTACTATCACTCCCTCGGACAGAGCAGCTATAACTCTGTTCCTGTCAATAAAAGCGTGCTTTTCAGCCCTGGCGTTTGGAGGAAGTTCGGATACAACTACGCCTCCGTTCAATATAATCATATTGTACAATGCTTTGTTATTTTTCAGCACCTGAAGATGACCTGAA
>DOON01000282.1:4831-5525 GCA_003514865.1 Clostridiales bacterium | reverse complement strand
GCAGGAGATTTGCAGGAAGGTACAGAGCTTTCACCGGGGGCGAAAAGCTACAGGGAAGAATTCAAGGCATGCCTTGAGGACGACCTGAATACGGCTAATGCAATTACTGTATTGTTTAATGTGCTGAAGGCTGACGACATACAAGATTATGAGAAAATAAAGCTGGTTGAAGATTTTGAGCAGGTTCTGTCATTGGGACTGATGAAGGATGACGAAACAGAAATTCATGACGATTTGGCGGAATATGTTGAAGAAATGATTCAGAAGAGGCAGGACGCAAAGAAGAACAAGGATTACCAGCTTGCAGACGCAATACGTGCCGAGCTTTTAGAAAAAGGAATAGCTTTGGAAGATACGAGACAGGGTGTAAATTGGAAGAGAATAAATCAATAGATAATAAAGAAATGCTGACAGCGGCAAACAGTGTCACTGCATACGGCGGTAAAAACAATATGATGTATTCACCTGCGCAGCTGGCCTATGCTGGTGATGCAGTTTATGAACTTTTGGTGAGAAGCCACATAATCCGGAATCACGATACCAATGTAAACAAGATGCACAGGCTTTCCGTCAGGTTTGTAAGGGCGGATGCTCAGGCGCACCTGGTTAGCTGCCTTGAGGATGAGCTGACAGAGGAAGAAAAAAGAATAGTGAAAAGGGGAAGAAATGCCAAGGTCACTTCCTCACCTAAGTC
>DOON01000282.1:0-4739 GCA_003514865.1 Clostridiales bacterium | reverse complement strand
GTCGATAAAGCGACTCTGGACAGATTGAGCGAAAACAAGAGACATCAGGGTGTAATTGCCGAGGCCATGGAATATGAGTACAAGGAAGTGGATGATATATTGGACTATGCCGCAAAAAAGGGAGAGAAGCCCTTTGTTGTAATCCTCGATGAAATAACGGATGTTCATAACCTGGGTGCTATAATCAGGTCTGCGGAGTGCATGGGCGCTCACGGTGTGATAATCCCCAAAAGAAGAGCTGCTCAGATAAACGGTGTTGTGGCAAAATCATCTGCCGGTGCAATTGAATATCTGCCCGTTGCAAGGGTTACAAATATAAGCCGCACATTAGAAGAGCTTAAGGAAAAAGGCCTGTGGATATACGGTGCCGATATGGAAGGGAAAAATGTCTCTGATGAAAAGTTTGATGCTCCTGTGGGACTGGTTATAGGAAGTGAAGGATCCGGCATTGGAAAGCTCATTAAGGAGAAATGCGACTGCCTTGTGAAAATTCCTATGAAAGGCTCCATTAATTCGTTGAATGCATCATGTGCCGCATCTGTCATCATATATGAAATAATGAAGCAAAGAGGCTTTTGAAATGCCCAGGACAAAGAAGGAATATCTCTTTATTGACGGATATAATCTGATTAACCAATGGAGCTATTACAAGGATGTAGCCAGAAATATAGAAAACAGCAGGAACAAGCTTATAGAGCTTCTGGTTGAGTACCAGGCCTATAGGGGAATTAAGGTAATTGTTGTGTTTGATGCCCATCTTGTGAAGGGAAGCGTGGAAAAAAAAGAGATTGTTTCGGGAGTTGAGGTTATATATACCAAGGAGCATGAGACGGCAGACAGCTACATTGAAAAGCAGCTGGACAAAATAGGAAGGTATGAAAGAGTGCAGGTAGCCACCTCTGACAGCTCAATACAGCAGATAGTATTGGCAAGAGGGGGAACACGCATATCTGCTCATGAAATGATACTTGAACTGGAGAATACAAAGAAGGATATACGGACAAGGACCGACAAACCTCGACAAAACGGGACAAATATTGACAAAATTTTAGACTCGGAAACCTTAGAAAGACTTGAAAAGTTACGAAGAAGCTTTTAAGTATATTGACACAAAATGTAAAAATTAATATAATTTTCTTACTATATTATTATCAATATTGTGGAGATTACTATGATTGGCTCGATTAGCATATACAACAATCTTAATTATTTTAAGCAAGAGTATAACCTGTTTTCCGACGAAGAACTCATAAGCAAAATAAAGGAAGGCGACTACCATGCGGAGAGATGTTTATATAAAAGGTATACATTTATAATAAGAAAAATAACAAGCTCATTTTTTATAATAGACGGCAGCTCCGATGATTTGATTCAGGAGGCCATGATAGGTCTCATCAAAGCGGTGAAAAGCTTTGATGCTGACAACGGAAGCAGCTTCAAGTGCTATGCGGTAACATGCATACGGCGGCAGATAATCACTGCAATACGAAAAACAAAAGCGTATGAAAGAATCAGCAAACTCACTACATTCTATGATTGCTTAAGCGGAAGTGAGGGAGATATTTATCATGAGGATTATTCTGATTTGAACAAAATGAATCCGGAAAATGTGCTTATATGCCGTGAGGAAGAAAATCAGTATTATTTAAGAGCGGCAGAGCTGCTGAGCAATTTTGAAAATACTGTCCTCATCGAATATGAAAAAGGAAAGTCTTACGAGGAAATATCGCGTGCTCTCAATAAGAGCATAAAATCCATTGAGAACGCTCTGCATAGGGCGAGAAAGAAAATACACCGCAACAAAGAGAAAATCATAAAATAAAAAATAGAATTATTTTATAATGCTGACCTCTTCATTACCAATGAAGAGGTCTGTATTAAGATTTAGCCTCAAATACAGGATATAAATTCAATGGCCAAGCAGTAGCTTAACCGATAAATGACATTTTTAATTTTAAATAATTTTTCTATTGATTTATTAGATTTTTGTTGGTATAATTGTCATTGACCAAATCAACGGAGACATAATGCTTGCGTAGCTCAGGCGGTAGAGCACTTCATTGGTAATGAAGAGGTCAGCAGTTCGAGTCTGCTCGTAAGCTCCAAGAACGATAAAAAGTATAATAATAATTCCAGGAGGAAGGAATAATGGCAAAAGCAAAATTTGAAAGAAACAAGCCGCATGTTAATATAGGAACAATTGGCCACGTTGACCATGGTAAGACAACTTTAACAGCAGCTATTACAAAGACATTACATGACAGATACGGAACAGGAGAGTCAATAAGCTATGACAACATAGACAAGGCTCCTGAAGAGAGAGAAAGAGGAATAACAATTTCAACTTCTCACGTAGAGTACGAAACTAATAACAGACACTACGCACACGTAGACTGCCCAGGTCACGCTGACTATGTAAAGAACATGATTACAGGAGCAGCGCAGATGGACGGAGGAATCCTTGTTGTATCAGCAGCAGACGGTCCTATGCCTCAGACAAGAGAGCACATCCTTCTTTCAAGACAGGTTGGAGTTCCTAAGTTGGTAGTATTCCTTAACAAGGAAGACATGGTAGATGACCCTGAATTAATCGAATTGGTAGAGATGGAAGTAAGAGAACTTTTATCAGAATATGAATTCGACGGAGACAACACACCGATAGTAACAGGCTCAGCATTGAAAGCTCTGGAAGACACAAGCGGAGAATGGGGAGACAAAATACTTAAACTTATGGAAGCGGTAGACGCATGGATACCAACACCAGAAAGAGATGTTGACAAACCGTTCTTAATGCCTGTAGAAGACGTGTTCTCAATCACAGGAAGAGGAACAGTTGCAACAGGAAGAGTAGAAAGAGGAATCCTGAAAGTACAGGATAAGATTCAGATAGTAGGCTTGTCAGAAGAGCCAAAAGAAACAGTGTGTACAGGAGTAGAGATGTTCAAGAAATTACTTGATCAGGCTCAGGCAGGAGACAATATAGGAGCGCTCTTAAGAGGAGTTCAGAGAACTGATATCCAGAGAGGTCAAGTATTGGCAAAACCTGGTTCAATAACACCGCACACAAAATTCAACGCAGAAGTGTACGTATTGACAAAAGAAGAAGGTGGAAGACATACACCATTCTTTAACGGATACAGACCACAGTTCTATTTCAGAACAACAGATATCACAGGTCAAATAGACTTGGAAGATGGAACAGAAATGTGTATGCCTGGAGATAACGCAAGATTTATAGTAGAATTAATCCATCCGATAGCAATAGAAGAAGGATTGAGATTCGCTATAAGAGAAGGCGGAAGAACAGTTGGTTCAGGCGTTGTTACATCAATAATAAAATAAGAAGCCCTAACCCTATTTTTCAGAATGGTTTTCTCTGAAAAATAGCGGTAGGTCTTTCGCAACGAATTCCCAAAATATGCGACCAGAGGGAGCAGATATTTTGGTGAATGAGACTGCGTATAAAACAACCTTGATGTTAAACGGGGACTGTCCCGGTGCCGCATGATTTTTGCGGCACTGCGGACTGTCCTCGTTTTAATTATTGTATGATTTTCTGTACACATGTAAAATAATTATAGATATAATTATGATTTTTTGTACAATATTGCAAAACCTCAATGCATAAATTCGTATATTGGATAATATGAATTTTTGTATGTTACATTTTTATCGCATTTTATTGCTGAAGCTGTGTGATTATAAAAGAAAAAAAGAGAATTGGCACAGTAGTTGCATTTATTTTATTTATATTGACTTTATATTCATGAAAACATTACCAAATATTTTGAGGAGGAGGCCTAACTTATACCGTGTTGCAGAAGGACTGCTTCGCTGTAACATGATTTTGCGGCAGTGCGTACTGTCGGAGTTTTGAAAAAACTATAATACTATAAGGAGAAGCATTATGGATTTATTAATTAATTTTGTTGATTGGGCAAATGGATATATCTGGGGTATTGGTATGCTCGTGCTTATCGCTGGTGCCGGTATATATTTTACAGTAAGATTAGGTTTTTTCCAATTCGTTCGTTTTAGAGATATGTGGAGCCGTATTATAGAAAAAGGTGAGTCTGAGTCAGGTATTTCTTCCTTTGCATCTTTCTGTACAACGATGGCTATGCGTATTGGTACAGGTAATATAGCAGGTGTTGCTGTTGCAATTTATATGGGTGGTCCCGGTGCAATGTTTTGGATGGTACTTATAGGCATGACTCACTCTGCAGTTTGCTTTGCTGAGTGTACACTTGGTCAGCTTTATAAAATCCGTGTTGACGGTGCATATCGTGGCGGCGGTGCTTATTGTGCGGAGCGTGGTCTTGGCTGGAAAGCATACGGTACATTTATGGCTGTAGTTTTTGGTGTGGCTTGCGCTATATTTATGCCGGCGGCTGCTACGTACACAATTTCTGATGCATTTCGTGAAGCAACAGGTGTTCCAATGGCAGTTACTTCCGCTGTTGTTGCAATATTACTGTTTATAACTGTCTTTGGCGGTATCAAACGTATAAGCTCCGTAGCTTCTATGGTAGTTCCGTTTATGACAGTTGTTTACATGGCGGTTACTTTTATAGTCCTAGTTGTAAATATTACAAAAGTTCCTGCATTGATTTCTAACGTTGTTACTTCAGCATTTGGATTGAACGCTGTATTTGGTGCTACTATCGGTACTGCAATTCAGCAAGGTGTTAAGAGAGGTACGTTCTCATCTGCATCAGGTATGGGTGAGTCTACACCAA
>DOON01000255.1:20008-21720 GCA_003514865.1 Clostridiales bacterium | reverse complement strand
TCTGTCGGGTAATGTAATAAACAATGTATTTGTCAAGCTTCCAAAAAACGAAATGATTTTAATTGATGTCAACGAACCATATTTCGATGTTGAAGGGGTGAGCTGCTGTGTAAAAAAGGACAGCGGAGATGATCCTGATGTTACAAACGGAATACTCATATATGCAAAGGTGGTATTGGATGACACAGGTTTAATCAATATACACGGAGGCAAGGGAGTTGGCAGAGTAACTCAAAAAGNNATCCGGGCAATTATGCAGAGAAATTTATATCGCAAAATATGGATATTTCATTTGAAAACAGTATAAAATTCAGCAATTATCTGGGAGAAGTACTCGACTATGCAGTGGAGCTGAATTTTGTTGAAATATTGATTGTAGGACATATAGGTAAAATGGTGAAGGTGGCAGGGGGCATGATGAATACACATTCTAACAACGGTGATTTCAGAATGGAGGTTTTCGGATGCTATGCCGCTTTATGCGGAGCAAGTCAGGCAGTTGTAGGAGAGATACTTTCTTCTGTAACCACGGAGCACGCTTTATCTATATTGGACAGAGAGAATATAAAAAAGGAAGTTGTAAGAAAAATCAGTGAAAGAGCTGAATTTTATATAAACAAAAGAGTTAAAAGAAATATAAAAACGAAATTGATTATTTATTCCAACGAGGATGGAATTATAAACTGAGAGGAGACAATATGGTACATTTTATAGGAGCGGGACCGGGAGCAGCGGACCTTATTACAGTAAGAGGATGCGAGCTGTTAAAAACAGCGGATGTGGTAATATATGCAGGCTCTCTGGTGAACCCGGATCTTTTGAAATATACTAAAAGCGAGTGTGAGATACATAACAGCGCTTTTATGACTTTAGAGGAAGTAATTGATACAATAAAAAAAGCAGAATCGGAAAATAAAACAACGGTAAGGCTTCATACCGGTGACCCCAGTATATATGGTGCAATAAGGGAGCAGATTGACCTGTTGGAGAAGTACAATATATCCTATGATGTGGTTCCGGGAGTGAGCTCTTTCTTCGGAGCTGCGGCGGCATTGGGTGCTGAATACACTCTGCCCGGCATAAGTCAGACTGTGATTATAAGCAGGATGGAAGGGAGAACTCCCGTACCAGAAAGAGAAAAAATCCGTTCACTTGCGGCTCACAAGTCAACCATGGTTTTATTTCTGAGCTCCAGCCTGACAGAGGAACTGTCCGCAGAACTTATTGAAGGCGGATATGAGCCGTGTACACCAGTTGCCGTAGTTTACAAGGCAACTTGGCCGGACCAGAAAATATTCAAATGCACAATCGAAACACTTCATCAGACAATGAAAGAAAACAGCATTTATAAAACAGCCTTAATATTAGTTGGAAATTTCCTCGGCGAAAAATACGACAGAAGCGAATTGTACAACCCTGATTTTACTCATGAATATAGGAACAGCAAGAATGAATAGGCTAAATATATGCATTTTCGGAGGTACTACCGAAGGAAGGATATTTGCTGAATTTATTTCAAAAAACAATGCAACTGCAGATCTGTTTATTGCGACAGAATACGGATTGCAATTTGTTGAAGGCATTGAAAATGTCAGTGTACATCAGAAGCGTACCGATGAAAATGAAATGGCGGAAATATTTACAAAAAACAAGTATGATTTTGTGGTTGATGCCACACATCCGTTTGCTTCAATAGTTTCGGAGAACATATT
>DOON01000255.1:17337-19979 GCA_003514865.1 Clostridiales bacterium | reverse complement strand
ATTACAGGTATAGGTACCGGGCATAAAGATTTGATGCATCCAATGGCGCTGTCTGCCATTGAAGGGGCTGACTGCATCATAGGAGCCAAAAGAATGATTGATGACTTCTCATACCTTGGCAAGACATCTTTTATAAGCATAAATACCGAAGAAATTTATAGCTATATTTCAAATTGTACTCATGAAAAATATTGTGTACTTGTTTCCGGAGATACAGGATTCTACAGCATATCAAAAAAATTAACGGAGATGCTTTCACAAAGTGCTGAATATTGCATTGAAAATATTCCTGCTATAAGCTCTCTTCAATATTTCTGCTCCAAGCTTAACATTCCATGGGATGACAAAAAAATTATAAGCGCACATGGAAGAAGCACAAATATAATTTCAGCAATTGTGTTCAACAGAGATGTATTTCTGCTCACCGGAGGAGCATTGACCCCTGACAGCATATGCAAGGATATGTGCCGAAAAAACTTAGGGCACCTCAAGGTATGGGTTGGCGAAAATCTTTCCTATGAAAACGAAAGAATCGTTCAATACACTGCGGAAATTATTGCAAGGATGAAATTTGACAGTCTTTCTGTAATGCTCATTCACAATCCTGACGCAATAGACAAAGACATGGGCCTGCGTTCCATAAAAGACGAGGAATTTATAACAGGTAGCACCCCCATGACAAAGAGCGAGGTCAGAACCGTATCCGTAGGAAAAATGAACTTAAAGGGTGGTTCAACTGTCTATGACATAGGTGCCGGAACAGGCTCCGTGTCCATAGAGGCCGCGNNGAAAAAGATAAGGATGCCTGTGAGCTCATAAAGAGAAATATTGAAAAGTTCAAGGCATACAATATTGAGCTCATAGAGGAAAATGCGCCCCAGGGATTGGAAGCAGTCCCGGCTCCCGATTCTGTATTCATAGGAGGAAGCGGCGGAAATTTAGATGAAATATTAAAAGCAGTATTATCTAAAAATCCCTATGTGAATGCAGTCATAAATGCAATAGCTTTAGAGAGTCTGAATGAAGCTCTCAGATGCATGGCCAAATACAAATTTGAAAATGTGGAAATAACAAATATTTCAATTTCAAAGGCTAAAAAAGCAGGACCATACCATATGATGATGGGACAAAATCCTATTTATGTAATAAGCGGAAAGGGCTGCGGACCTCAAGGTTAAAGGGTGAATTATGAATATAGATATTTATGCTTTTTCGAGAAGCGGAGCAGCTTTGTGCGATAAAATAATAGAAAAAGTAAACATACACAATATAGAAGCATTTGTTCCGGAAAGATACCTGGATGCTGCAGCCCACGTAAAGCTGCGTACGGACAGTCTTTATATATCCACGGAGCAATCATTTAAAAAGAAGGACTGCATCATTTTCATAGGTGCGACGGGAATAGCGGTGCGCGCTATTGCACCCTTTGTTAAAAGCAAGAAAACAGACCCTGCCGTAATATGTATGGATGAAAAGGGGATTAATGTTATTTCACTGCTTAGCGGCCATATAGGAGGGGCAAACAAGCTGACACTTGAAATTGCGGAAGCTGTGGGTGGAAACCCCATTATCACAACGGCTACGAATATTAACGGTAAATTTGCCATAGACGAATGGGCTCACGACCATAACCTTCACATAACCAGTTTAAAAAGAGCAAGAGATATTGCAGCTCATATACTTGAAAACAACAAAATAGGGTTTTATAGCGACTTCAATGTATGCGGCAGCCTGCCGGAGGAGGTCGATCTGAATGAAAAGGGCATTGGATTTTGCGTAAGTCTCGACAGTAATATCTCTCCATTTGATAACACGCTAAATTTAATCCCCAAAATAGTGTCTGTGGGGGTTGGATGCAGGCGAGGTGCGAGCTTTGACGCAATTTACAATGCTGTGAAAACAGTACTTTCTGATTGCGGAATTTCTCCACTTGCAATAAAGTCAATAAATTCAATTGAATTAAAGAAAGATGAGGCAGGGCTCATAAAAGCTGCGGAAGCATTGGAAGTTCCATTCAACACATACAAAGAAGAGAAGCTTAACAGCATTGACGGAGAGTTTTCACATTCGGAATTTGTTAAATTTACTGCCGGTGTGGATACTGTCTGCGAAAGAGCGGCGGTAATGGGAAGTAAGAGCATGAAGCTGCATATAAAAAAGACGGTAATCAATTCAGTCACTGTGGCAGTGGCCGTTGACGATTATGAGTTAGATTTTGAGCAATGATATGAAATGGAGAAAAAATGAATAATATAAAATTTGTGGAGCCACAAAATATTGAAAAAAGAAGCTTTGAAATTATACAAGAGGAAATAGGCATTGCATTAGATCCTGAAAAGGAAGCGATTATAAAAAGAGTTATACATACATCGGCGGATTTCGATTATCTGGACAATTTATGCTTTTCCAAAGATGCGGTGCAAACAGCATATAATGCCATAAAAAAAGGGGCCACCATAGTGACGGACACCAATATGGCACTGGCGGGAATAAATAAAAAAACTGCCGAGAAATACGGAGTAACAGTGAAGTGCTTCATGGCTGACGAGGATGTGTTTCAAGAAGCAGCAGAAAGAAAAGAAACGAGAGCCACGGTATCCATGGAAAGGGCTTCAAAAATAGAGGGTCCGGTAATTTTTGCA
>DOON01000255.1:0-17300 GCA_003514865.1 Clostridiales bacterium | reverse complement strand
GTATTCAAACCGGAGCTTATTATAGGGGTTCCGGTAGGATTTGTAAATGTAGTTGAAGCGAAGGAATTGATTATGAGCCTTGATAATATAGAATTTATCGTGGCGAAAGGAAGAAAGGGAGGAAGCAACGTAGCAGCAGCAATATGCAATGCGCTGTTGTACAATGTTGACTGACAGGAGGTAACATGTTTTACGGAATAGGAGTCGGAGTAGGTAATCCGGGTAAAGTGACAATGGAGGCAATAGATACACTGAATATATTAGATGTGCCATATGTTCCCACAGCAAAAAAAGAAGAGAATTTCAGCGTTGCTCATGAAATAGTAAAGGATTATTTAAACACGGATACAGAAATTAAAAGCAGACATTTTCCCATGAATTATGATACCGAGGAGCTGCAGCATGCATGGGAATCAATTGCAGATGAAATCATGCTTGACGTGCAAGGCGGAAAAAAGGTAGGTTTTGTTACAATAGGCGACCCCATGGTTTACAGCACATATATATATCTGTTGAGGCTTTTAAGAAACAATATTGAAATAACTACAATACCGGGAATTACATCATTCTTGGACATTGCATCAAAAAATAACTTTCCGTTGGTTGAAGGTGAAGACCCTCTTTTGATTTTACCGGCAACTATGGGAACGGAAAGGCTTAAAGGATATATTACAAATGAAACATCAGTTGTAATCATGAAGGTATATAAAAATTTCAACGAGGTAATTCAGCTTTTAATAGATGAAGAACTTGAAAATTGTTCTATCGTGGTAAGCAATTCATCAAAAAATGAAGAGGTTGTATTCAGAGATATAAGAAATGTAAATAAGGATGATATATCCTACTTTACCACAATATTAATAAACAGGAAATGGGAGATAAAATGATATATGTAATTGGAATAGGACCCGGTAGCCAGGAAGCAATGACTTTTGAAGCAATGGAAGCCATAGAAAAATCAGATGTTATTGTAGGATACAAAACGTACATTGATTTAATCAGAAACCTTGTTTCAAACAAGGAAATTGTATCAAACGGCATGAAACAAGAAATTGACAGGGTTAAAAAGGCAGTTGAAATTTCCGGAACGGGCAAGACTGTTGCGGTAATCAGTTCAGGCGATGCCGGCGTTTACGGTATGGCAGGGCTTGTACTCGAGATGGCAAACGGTGAAGATGTAAATGTCATAAGCGGGATAACAGCTTCGACAGCTGCAGCTGCAGTGCTTGGAGCACCGTTGATGCATGATTTCTGCCACATAAGCTTAAGCGATCTGCTTACACCGCTTGAGCTTATTTACAAAAGAGTCGAGCTGGCAGCACAGGCTGATTTCGTAATATGCATATACAATCCAAGAAGCAAGGGTCGCCCGGAATATCTGAAAAATTCATTTGAAATAATGAAGAAATATAAATCAGGCTCAACACCTGTGGGAGTTGTGCACAATGTTTACCGCGACAACCAGGAAATTAATATATGCACATTAGATACTATCGATTTTGAGATAGTGGATATGACAAGCATTGTAATTGTAGGCAACAGCTCTACTTACATCAAGGATAATAAAATGATTACCAAAAGAGGATACCATTTAAAACAAAATTATACTGAAAAAAATTTGGAGGCATAAATGAAATCAAATAAACTAATAACAGCAATTCTGACCGCATCTGTTATGTCGGCACTTCTTATAGGATGTTCCAATAATGCAGCTAACATTAAAAACCCTGAGGCTCCTGTTGAAACACCGGGTGAACAAAATGAAAAGGAAGTACCGCAAACGCCCGAATATGGAGTTACAATAAACGAAAACAACGTTGTATTTACAGATTCGAGGGATGTGGCAGTTACAATATCCAAGAACCCTAAGAGGGTAATTGTATTGCAAAATTCTCTTTTGGAAATATGGGACCAGGCCGGCGGAACCGTAGTTGGCAGAGTAGAGGAATCAGAGGACAAAAAAGTTGAAAATGCAAGCACTGCAGATGTTGTAGGAAGTCTGGGCTCACCAAGCTTGGAAAAAATACTATCACTTCAGCCTGACTTAGTAATAGCTCTGAGCAACTACAGCGCCCACAGGGATATAATTCCCGCACTGGAGCAGAGCAATATTGAGGTTGCGGCATTTGACAATGACCTGTTAGAAGACTACTACAGGACCGTAAGAATTTTTACAGCTATTACAGGCAGAGATGATTTGTACGAAAGTCATATAGAAAATGTTAAAAAGAGTGTTGATGCCATAATTGAAAAGGCACCGAAAGATAAAAATTACAAGGTTGTTATATTATTTGCCACTGCTAAGGGAATCACCGTCAGAGATTCAAACACAATGGTGGGGGAAATGCTCAAGGATTTGAATACTGTAAATATATCAGACAATTCCGGAACAGCAGATACCAAGACTTTCAGCATGGAAAAAATAATACAGGAAGACCCGGATTTTATCTTTGTACAGACAATGGGAACTGATTTGGGAAAAATTGAAGAACGTCTGAAAAATGACGCATTAAGCAATCCCGCATGGGCAAGTTTAACAGCCGTAAAGGAAGACCGATACGTTGTTCTTCCTAAGGACTTATATATTTACAAACCAAATCAGAGATACGCAGAAGCCTATGAGGGCCTGGCAAAAATATTGTATCCGGAAGTGTTTAAATAGAATGAATGTCAGGAATACCGAAGAAAAGAAAATTAAGAAGGGATTTATTTTAGCTGTATTTATATTTATATCCATACTGAGCTTTTTTATAAGCATGTCTAACGGTGCGGTTAAANNTAGCACTTTCAGGAGCGATTTTGCAGGGAATTATGAGAAACCCTCTGGCAGGACCCAATATAATAGGTGTTTCATCAGGAGCGGGACTTATGACCTTGATTGTAATAATACTGTTTCCAAACTACTATTATCTGGCACCTGTAGGCTCTTTTACCGGAGCGCTGCTTTCCACATTGTTCATTTATTTTCTTGCATGGAGAGACGGAGCCGCTCCTACGAAGCTCATACTTGCCGGTGTTGCTGTTTCATCACTGCTCAGTGCGGGAAACAATATAATAATGACGTTTTATCCAGACAAAGTTTCCGGTGTAATAGGTTTCATGGTTGGAGGCCTTTCCTCTGTTAATTGGAAGCACGTCTACATGATATGGCCCTATGCGCTTACCGGTATTGTATTATTAATGCTTCTTCCAAACAAGCTGAATATATTGATGCTTGGTGATGAATCTGCGGTGGGACTTGGTCTTGATGTAGAAAAAACAAGATTCATTTTCATTATTATATCATCTCTGCTTGCAGGAGCTGCTGTAAGTGTGGCCGGACTTTTAGGCTTTGTAGGACTGATAGTTCCTCATATGACAAGATTATTTATCGGCTCGGATTACAGGTATCTGATGCCCGCAACAATTTTTACGGGCTCTGCCACGGTGCTTTTGTGTGATACCTTGGCAAGAGTATTGTTTGCTCCGGTTGAGATACCTGTGGGAATCATAATGTCAGCCTTAGGAGCTCCATTTTTCTTATTCCTTTTAAGAAGAAAGGGGGAATATTAATATGGATATATCTGTTGAAAATCTAAGTGTTTGCTACAGCGACAAGGAAGTTATCAATAATATAAATTTCCAAATTAATTCAGGTGATATAGTAACAATTATAGGTCCCAATGGTTCAGGAAAATCCACGCTCATAAAAGCAATGAGCAGGTGCATGAAGCCATCAAAGGGAAATGTCTTCTTAAACAAGAACAATATTAACAGGATTAATACAAAGGAGCTTGCAAAAAANNAAAAACCTGGCAATTTCACCTCAGGTGAAAAATGTACCCTACGATATTTCTGTGGAGGAGCTCGTTTCGTACGGTAGGTATCCTCATTTGAATATGCTGAACAGGCTTTCCATAAAGGACAATGAAATTATAGACTGGGCACTGGAGAAAACAGGTCTCGAGGAATTAAGGAAACGGCTTGTATTCACTCTGTCCGGAGGTGAGAGACAGCGCGCGTGGATTGCAATGTCTCTTGCTCAAAAGCCCAAGATCCTGCTCCTTGACGAGCCCACGACCTATCTGGACATATCATACCAGCTGGAGGTTCTGGAGCTGGTTAAGGAACTGAACAAAACTTTGGGAATTACCGTTGTAATGGTTTTGCACGATTTAAACCAGGCGGCAAGATATTCCGACAAAATCATGGTGATGAACAAGGGAAAGTTGTACGAATTTGAAGAACCGTGCAAAGTTATAAACAAATCGTTGCTTCGAAATATTTTTGGAATAGATGCAGATATATACAATGATGAAATCAATTGCTGCACATATTTTATTCCTAAAAAATACATCGCGGAACCAAGGGGGCAACAATATGATTGATATTATAGATTTGACCAAAAAATTTGGCAGTTTCACCGCAGTTGATAATCTCAGCCTCCATATTGATAATGGAGAATTTGTAGGCTTGCTGGGCCCCAACGGCGCCGGAAAAACAACCACAATAAAAATTCTTACAGGGCTTTTAAAGGCCACCAATGGGGAAGTATTTATTTCAGGAGAACCCATGAACAGCAATAATAAGAATGCGAAGAGCAAGATGGGAATAGTTCCTCAATATTCAAATTTGGATAAGGAGCTAACCGTATATGAAAACCTTGTTTTTGCATCCAAGCTTTTTCGTGTTAAGAATTACGACGAAAAAATACATGAGCTTCTTGATTTGGTTGATTTGACGGAATATGCAGACAGAAAGGTCCTATCGTTGTCAGGCGGAATGGACAGACGTCTCATAATAGCGAAGGCTCTTATTAATGATCCTGAAATAATTATATTTGACGAGCCCACCGTAGGCATAGACTTAAACGGCAGAAGAAAGATATGGGACATACTGAAGTATATGAAGTCCGTTGGAAAGACAGTTATAATGACAACTCATTACATTGAGGAAGCGGAATACCTGTGCAGCAGGGTCTGTCTTATAGACAGCGGAAAAATAATCGTGGATGATACCGCAAAAAATTTAAAAGAAAAATTAGGAAGTTATATACTTGAGTATTTTGATGAAAACATGCTTACCAGATATGTGTTTTTTCAAACAAGGGCACAGGCTCTTGAGCATGCCAAGACCATAGAAAATTACAGCTACACCGTGAGAGAAACCACCTTGGAAGATGTATTTTTCAATTACACAAACAGAAAGGTAACATAATGGAAGTATTTACAGTATTGTGGAGAGAAATGATATTTTTCAGAAGGCGAATAGGGAGNNAAGTCCCATTTTATATCTTATTGCATTCGGTTGGGGACTTGGAAAAAATGTAACAGTGGAAGGCTCATCATACATGCATTTTATAATTCCTGGCATCGTGGCTCTGTCTACCATGAATACAGGCTTCAATGCTGTGTCAATACGAATAACTGTTTCAAGACTGCATGAGAAAAGCTTTGAGTATTAGTTGACTTCCCCTGTAAGAATGCCGTTGATGGCTCTGGGCCACATACTATCGGGAGCGCTGAGGGGAATGTATGCGGCAGCACTGATTATATTGGTTTCATTCCTATTCGGTATAAAAATCAGCATAAATGCTTATTTTGTTCTCATATGCTTCCTAAACAGCTTTTTGTTTGCGGCCTTCGGATATGCAGCAGCCCTATCGGTGGATAGCCATTATGATATGAGCAGGTTCAATACATACATACTGACACCCATGTCATTTTTGTGCGGTACTTTTTTTTCATTAGACAATCTGCCGGCAGCTGTCAGAACATTAATTAATATTTTACCCCTTTCCCATGCATCCGTATCGCTGAGAAGCATCGTGCTTAAGGGAGAATTTTCATATATTTCAATACTGGTGTTAGCTTCTTATTCCTTGATTATATATGGTATAGGAGTATACATGAGCTGCCGGGAAATGAAATAATCATTAATATTATACAGGGAGAAAACATGAAAAAAGCAATTGTTGTAGCAAGTTTCGGATGTTCAATAAAGGATTCAAGGGAGAAATATATCGAAACTATTGAAAACGCAGTAAAAAATAACTTTAAAGATATGGATTTCTACAGGGTTTTCACCTCTGAAATCATCAGAAGAAAAATGAAAAGAGAGGAAGAAATAGATGTGGACAATATGAAGACATGTCTTGAGAAGCTGAAAAGCAGCGGATACACTCATGTATATGTTGTTGTGACACACATTCTTCCGGGATTTGAATACGAGAAGATTACCGTGGCCTGCCATGAATATGAGGAGTACTTTGAGTCAATAAAGGTTACAAGGCCATTCCTGGATGACAAAATGGGCAGTGAAGAAATTGATGCACTGACGTCCTATATCGGCTCCTCAAAAGATGAAGCAACCGTATTGGTTGGTCATGGCACACACCATGGCTCCCACAAATACTACAGGGAATTTGAAGTGAAGCTCCGCAGCGTATTCCCCGAGTTATATATTGTAAATATTGAGGGTGACCCGTATATTACCGATATTATAGATGAGTTAAAAGAAAAAAATTATGCCAAGGTTAACTTGTATCCATTTTTAATCGTTGCCGGAGACCATGCATTAAATGACATAGCTTCAGACGAAGAGGATTCCGTTAAGATGATTCTTAGCAAAAATGGTTTAAACCCCAATGCATTCGTAACCGGTCTTGGTGCCGATGAAAAGACTATACATTTATTCTTAAACAGGATAAATGAAATTATAACAATTTAAAAGGAGAATAAAAATGAAAAGAAGAATTTATTTGTCTATGGCATTGATTTCTGTACTTATATTAATGCCTGAATATGCCTTTGGTATGCACATTATGGAGGGCTTTCTCCCGTTACCCTGGGTGATTTTCTGGTTTGCCGTAAGTGCACCATTTGTTGCGCTGGGCATGAACAAGATTTCAAAGGAATTTAAGAAAAATCCAAGCCAAAAGCTTTTATTTGCTCTTGTTACAGCATTTGTTTTTATTTTATCCGCACTTAAAATGCCCTCTGTAACCGGAAGCACCTCACATCCTACGGGAACAGGTCTTGGCGCAATATTGTTCGGGCCTCTGCCTATGGCTGTATCCGGGCTTATTGTACTGCTGTTTCAGGCGCTGCTGCTGGCACACGGCGGTGTTACAACATTGGGAGCCAATGTATTTTCAATGGCTATAGCAGGTCCTTTTTTATCATATTTCACTTATAGAATACTAAAGAACAAAAACAAAAAAGTAGCAGTGTTTTTAGCTGCAGCCTTGGGAGATTTATTTACATATATTGTTACCTCCGTGCAGCTTGCTTTTGCACATCCTGATGCTGTCGGAGGAGTGGCTGCATCTCTTGTTAAATTTATGAGCATATTTGCGGTTACACAAATACCGCTTGCCATAGCGGAAGGAATTCTGACAGTTATAATCTATGATTTGATTGTTAACTATAAAAATGAAGGGGGATACACACTTGAAAACATCTAACAGAAACATATTATTGATATTGACATTAGTGGTAATGCTTACAGTACCGCTGCTTGTTTTGAAGGACGCCGAATTCGGAGGAGCCGACGGACAGGCAGAAGATGCCATATCAGAAATAAATCCTGATTATGAGCCATGGTTCAGCCCGTTTATTGAGCCTGCCAGCGGAGAAATCGAAAGTCTTTTGTTTTCGCTTCAGGCAGCAGCAGGCGCAGGAGTTATCGGTTATTTCTTAGGATTTGTAAAGGGTAAACGAAACATACTCAACAATTCCGTTGTAAAAAATTAATTCCGGGGTTAAGTTAAAATGCTTATAATAGATCGCTTTGCATACACGAACAGACTTAGCATGGCTAATCCCTACATTAAGGTTCTGCTGTCCGTTCTATTAATATTTGTTTCAATCATAAACAGTAATCTATACGGAGAGNNGCCGCGTGTGTTATGGCATTTACTGTGCTTTATGCAGGTATACCTGCTTCAGCATATATGAAAATGGTCATACCTCCTTTTATATATCTTTCAATAAGCATTTTAACCATTATTCTTGTTTTTGGTTCATCCGCAAACATTACGAACATCTCTGACGCGGATTATATTTATTTGAGAGTCTTCAATCATGCAGGCATATTTATGGGAATAACAAGGGCTTCTTTGAGAAACGGATTACTTTTAGGACTGAGGTCTGTGTGCGGTATTGTAAGCATGTACTTTTTGATACTTACCACACCCTGCACCCAGCAGATAAAGGTCATGAAAAAAATCAGAGTTCCTGCTGTTTTTATTGAATTGTACGTGCTCACCTATAGATTCATAGCCGTGTTCTTTGAAGAGGCTATCCAAATTCACGCGGCCCAGAAAATGAAGTTCGGATACACAAATTACAGAAATTCAATGAATTCATTGGCAATATTGGTTAAAACATTATACGTAAGAATGATGATAAGATTTAAGGATATGGAATCAATATTAGAGATAAAACATTTTGACGGAAACTTTTATGTTGATTGATGAGGTGCTGTTATGCTAAAGATGGAAAATGTAACATATATATATGAAGACAAGACTGTTGCTTTAAAGGATGTCAGTATAGATTTAAGCAGAGGCTTAAAAATTGGGATTGTCGGATCAAACGGAGCGGGAAAATCAACGTTGTTTATGAATTTCCTCGGGCTCTTGAAACCGTCGAAGGGTACGGTAATATACAAGGGCAGCCATCTTAAATATGACAGAACATCCCTCAATGAGTTAAGAAGAGATGTTGGTATAGTGTTTCAGGACCCGGACAAACAGATTTTTTTCTCAAATGTTTATGATGATATAGCATTTGCGCTGAGAAATCTTAAGTTCGACGAAACAGAAGTAAGAGAGCGCGTAGAAATGGCTATGAGAATAACCAATACAGTTACTCTCAGAGAAAAGCCTGTTCATTTTTTAAGCTACGGCCAGAAAAAAAATGTATCGATTGCCGGAGCCGTAGCCATGGATCATAAAATAATATTTTTTGATGAACCCACGGCTGGCCTGGATTTTGTTTCAAGAGAAAATGTCAAGAAAATACTTGATAAATTAGTGAACGATGAAAACAAAACCATCGTTATTTCCAGCCATGATATGAACTTTATATATGAGAACTGCGATTACATCTATATTTTAAACAACGGACAATGGCTGTCTGAAGGCGAGGTGCAAACAGTATTTCTCAAAAAAGAAATTCTTGACCGGGCATCGTTGGAAGAACCATTTTTAGTCAAAGCACATAAATACCTTGGAAAAAATTTATACCGCACTGAAAAAGAACTGTTTAACAGTTGAAATAATATTAGAAAATCCCTGCTTTGTGGGGATTTTTTTAATGCGCATTTTATTCTCACACAATTAATAATAATGATAATAATTCTCATTTAATCCATTGACATATGGATTGAGTTACCGTATACTAACCTAAGAATGTAAATGAGAGTCATTCTCAATTATTAGGAGGGCGTATGTCATTAGCTATGGTTGCACCCGGAGAAATCCGAGAAGTGTTTGAATTTAAAGGCAAGGATGAAATGAAAAGAAGACTTCAGGACTTGGGTCTTGTAAAGGGCGAAAAGATTCAGGTTGTAGGCGAAAGTCAGGGCGGACTCATTTTGCTTGTAAAGGGAGTTAAGATAGCTCTTAACAAAGGTTTAGCTCAACTTATAATAGTAAAATAATTAGGAGGAAGATATGACTTTGAAGGATTTAAATCCCGGTCAGGAAGGAACCGTTATGTCCATAGGACAGAGAGGTCCTATGCGAAAAAGACTTATGGATATGGGCGTAACTCCAGGCATAAAAGTAAAGGTAGTGAAGGTGGCACCTTTGGGTGATCCCATCGAAATTAATATCAGAGGATATGAGTTGAGTCTCAGAAAAGCTGAGGCCGAAAATATCGTAGTAGAATTATAGTAATATCTTATTTAGGTGAATTTATTCAATGTTGGGTTAGCTGATGCTAACAAGGAGGTTATATGAATTATACGATAGCTCTTGCCGGAAATCCAAACAGTGGTAAGACAACACTTTTCAACGAACTTACAGGTTCAAGGCAGCACGTGGGCAACTGGCCCGGTGTTACGGTAGATAAAAAGGAAGGTATTTATAAGAAAAACAAAACTATTAATATTATGGACCTTCCTGGAACTTATTCTTTATCTCCATATTCAGAAGAAGAAGTCATTGCAAGAAACTACATAGTAAATGACAGACCTGATGTGGTAATCAATATTGTTGACGGTACCAACATCGAAAGAAACTTGTATCTTACGCTTCAGATTCTGGAAACAGGCATTCCCACAGTTGTGGCAATAAACATGATGGATGAGGTTGAAGCCTCTGGAAACAAAATTGATTTTAACGAACTTTCAAAGCTATGGGGAGTACAGGTACTACCTATTGTAGCAAGAAGCGGAAAAGGGCTTGACGAGCTTATGCGAGCTGCCGTATCCGTGGCTGAAAGCAAGGTAAACCCCAAAATACTCAAGGTGTTCGATGACAATATAAATTCTGCAGTAAACTCAATTGCTGAAATACTTGAAGAGGAATACATGGCAGATTCAAGCTCATCAGTTGGAACGGCAGCAGCTCAGCTTCAGTGGAAAGCAATCAAGGTAGTTGAAAATGATCAGCATGTTATTGACTCCTTATCAGGAAGCCAAAAGATTGCCGTAGAAAAAATTGTAAAGGAAGCTGAAAAATACGCTGACGGAGATACGGAGGCAAAAATAGCTGATTCAAGATACAGATTTATTTCTGAGTTGGTAAAAGGCTCTGTAAAAAAAGCGAGAACAGGATATGTTGAAACAAAGTCGGATAAGCTGGACAAAATTCTTACAAACCGCGTTTTGGCGCTTCCTATATTTGCGGTAATAATGTACATTTTGTTTGCATGCACATTCAGCGAAAACTTTTTGTTCATTAAGGGACTTGCAAGCCCCGGGGTATGGTTGGCAGGTGTTGTGGAAACTGCGTGGGGCGCAGTTGCGGAAGTCATAGATGGATTAGTTGCAGGAGCTTCGCCATGGCTTTATTCACTGGTTATGGACGGTATAGTTGAAGGAATAGGAGCTATATTGGGCTTCATACCTTTAGTGCTTGTTCTGTATATTTTGATTTCAATTCTTGAAGATTGCGGATACATGGCAAGAATAGCTTTCGTGATGGACAGGATATTCAGGAAATTCGGATTGTCGGGAAGATCCTTTATTCCTCTCCTTATGGGATTCGGCTGTGGTGTTCCTGCTGTTATGGCTACAAGGACTCTTGATACCGAAAAGGACAGAAGAATAACAACTATTATTACAGCATTTATGCCTTGCGGAGCTAAGCTTCCTATATTTGCAATGTTTGTTTCAATATTTTTTGTAAACGTAAACAAAACTCTTATAACATACTCACTTTATATGTTAAGCATTGTTGTAGCAATTTCGGTATCATTAATATTAAATAAACTTGTTTACAAATCTGCTGCATCAAACTTTGTAATGGAGCTTCCAAGATACAGAGTTCCTACCCTGAAGAGTGTATTAATACACGGCTGGGAGAAGGTTAAGGGCTTTGCAATAAAAGCCGGTACAGTTATTTTCATATCCACCATCATAATATGGGGATTAAGTAATTTTAATGTGGATTCATTTAATGGTGTCAACGCGGCCAACAATGATGACGAAAGCAATATGGCTGAAATGGATGAGAGCTTCCTAGCTTCTTTCGGAAATGTAATTGCACCTTTATTTAAGCCTTTAGGATTCGGTGAATGGAGACCGGCCGTAGGTGTAGTGACCGGATGGATTGCTAAAGAGATGGTTGTTGTTACATTTGCTCAGCTTTATGATGATGATGTCAACCCGGAATACCTCGAGGAATATTTTTCTCAATATAGTCTGGAGGAGCTGGAGGAATTAGGTTTCGAAGACGGAATTTACGATGAAGAAGCAGCATTTGATGTTTATTCCGAAGCTGTGTTGTTTGAAGGAGCAGATGAGAATGCACTGCACTCCATGAAAGCAGATATTACTACTGATATAGCAGCATACTCATACATGGTTTTCAACCTTCTCTGCATGCCTTGCTTTGCCGCCGTGGGAGCAATAAAACGAGAGCTCAAGACATGGAGGCTTACCGGAGGAGCGGTAGGAATACAAATGCTCACAGCATATGTAGTTTCATTTCTAATTTATAATATAGGAAGTCTTTTAGTTTAATCACCCAAAAATGATGGAGATGGTATGGATAATTCATGGGATAATATATGTTACGAAAGAAAGATTTATAATAAAGATACTATCTTGGCCGAACTTAAAGAAAAAGGATGCCGAATTACCAAAAAAAGAAAGATACTTATTAACATCATACTAAAAAATGAATGTGCCTCCTGCAAGGAAATTCACTGGGAGGCCGTTCAAACTGACCCCACAATAGGAATCGCAACTGTCTACAGAATGCTCAGGTGTCTTGAAGAGATAGGAGTCATCAACAGAAAAAACCTATACAAAATTTCTGATGATTACATTGATTGCCTCAGGAGTGAATGTACAATACTATTAAAAAATAACAACCTCTTTAAGATACCGGGAGAATTGTGGGAAAAAACAATAAAAAATGCATTGGTTGAGCTTTGCATTGAACCTGGTGATGTTGAATCTGTTTTATTGAAAAAAACATATTAGATAGGAGTCCAAAATGGCAGATTTCATAATAATAGGCATTATAGTAGCTTGNNGACAATCCGGATGCGGGTGCTCAGGCTGTGAAAGCAGCTGTTCATCAGGCTCCTGCGGCGACGGCATAAAAACTGAAAAATAATATTGTACTGGATTATTTCTTTAAAATAGTATATTATATATGTAATATTTGGAGGATATCTATGTACGAATCGGGAGAAATGTATTTAGAAACAATATTGCTTTTGAAAAAGCGTATAGGTAAGGTTAGATCCATTGATATAGCAAGAGAGCTCGAGTTCAGCAAGCCCAGCGTCAGCCGTGCCGTTTCAATATTGAAGGATGACGGATTTATTGAAATTGATGCAGAAGGCTTTATTGAGCTGACTCATGGCGGAAAAGACAAAGCGGAAAAAATATATGAACGACATGAGCAGCTCACAGCATTCCTATCAGATTTAATAGGTGTTTCTAAAGATGCAGCGGAAGCAGATGCATGTAAAATTGAGCATATCATCAGTGATGAAACCTTTAGTGCCATAAAGAAATATTATAAGGAACATAAGAAGTAAATAAAAGATTTATAGCAAGCATATATGATGCAATTCATTATATAAACTCTAATATATCACACAGTTANNTAACTGTGTGATATATTAGAGAACTTGGACAGAATAAATATTTTTATTATATGGTTAGCAAAAGCTAACCCAGGGAGGATTTATGAGCGTAGTAATAATAGGCGGACATGAACGCATGGAAACACAATATAAGGAAATTTGCAAGAAATATAAAATCAGGGCTAAGGTTTTCACTAAAATGCCTGTTAATCTGAAGGAACAAATCGGATGTCCGGATTTAATGATACTTTTTACAGCGACAGCATCACATAAAATGGTGCATTGCGCAATGTCTGAATCGGTAAAAAACAACATTGAAGTCAAGCGTTCTCACAGCTCAAGCGCAAGTGCGCTGAAGGGAATATTGGAGCAGTATTCATAGAACACAAGTTTTTTAGTCAGACTTTTTCATATAATTGACCAAATAGGATTTTTATAGTAAAATAGAGTTACTACATATAAAAAGGTGAAAAGCTGTGATAAAAAAACTAGCCAACAATAACAAACATATATCCACACTGTTACTTCTGTGCTTCATCACAGCTTTTTTGCTATCTGTTGCTTTCATTGATATCCATGCATCTCATGTATGCACCGAGCGTATATGCGCCACATGCGAGAACTTGAATTTTGCAGCCGGCGTTGTAAGGCAAATGGGAATGTCTGCAAGAACAGACAGCATCTTTTCTTTAATATGCATTGTATTTTTAATGTACAGTGTTCCTTTTCTGTATTCACTCAAAAAACACATTACTCTGATAAGCTTAAAGGTAAGACTTGATAATTAAATCGACCGAATTTTACACCAATTAATTAAATATNNTATCATGAAAAAAATATTAAATATTATTTTGGTTGCGCTGTTGGCGTCAGCCTTGTTTGGGTGTACTCAAAATCAAAATACACCCAATGTTATAAAAGATGAACTGGTAAACAAGAAAATAAAAGTTGTTACAACTCTTTTTCCGCAATATGATTTTGCACGTCAGATTGCCGGTGATAAGGCTGAAATTGTTCTTTTACTGCCACCGGGAGCCGAGAGTCATTCCTTTGAACCCACACCTTCTGATATTATATCCATAAACAAAGCTGATGTATTCATCTACACCGGAAAATATATGGAACCTTGGGCGGAAAGAATTATACAAAGCATTGACAGCGGAACGGTAAATATATTGGATGCTTCAAGCGGCATAACCCTTGTAAAAGAAAGGCATGACCACGATGAAGATGAGCATCATGATGGTGAACTCAATGAAGATGAACACGGACATGAGGAAGAAGTACATGGAGGAGACGGACACAATCACGAGTATGATCCGCATATTTGGACCAGCCCCGTTATTGCAATAAAAATGGTTGACAACATAGCCTCTTCACTTTGCTATGCAGATCCTGAAAACGCCTCTTATTATAAAGCTAATGCGGAAAGCTACAAGACGGAGCTTGGACTTTTGAATGATGAATTCTCTGAAATAGTTGCATCCGGTCTGCGCAATAAGATATATTTCGGCGGCAGGTTTGCACTGCATTATTTCATTGAAGAATACGGTCTGGAGTATGAATCCGCCTATGACAACTGCTCATCAGAAACTGAACCAAGCGCAAGGGATATGGCACATATAATAGATGAAATCAAGGAAAATAATATACCTGTAATATATTATGAGGAGCTTACGGATCCAAAGGTATCCAGAAGCATAAGCGAGGATACAGGTGCTGAAATGCTGCTGTTCCACTCATGCCACAACCTGTCAAAAAAGGATTTTGACAGCGGTGTGACATATCTGGACCTGATGAAGCAAAATGTGGAGAACTTAAGGAAAGGACTGAATTGATATGACGCCTTTAATAAAATGTGAACATCTTAATTATTTTTATGACAGACATCAGGCGGTCAGAGATGTAAGTTTCTCTGTAAATGAGGGTGACTACCTGTGTATTGTGGGAGAAAACGGTTCGGGGAAAAGTACGTTGTTAAAAGGACTTTTGGGGCTTATAGCCCCTTCCTCCGGTTCTGTTTCATTTAACGGAATAAAACGAACACAGATGGGTTATTTGCCTCAACAAACCCATGTTCAGAAGGATTTCCCCGCTTCTGTATTTGAGGTGGTGCTGTCCGGGTGCCTTAATTCAAAAGGTGTAAATCCGTTTTACAGCCGTAAGTTCAAGCAAAGGGCATATGAGAATATGGAGAAGCTTCGTATAGAAAAACTGGCGAAGATGTCTTACCGTGATTTGTCAGGAGGACAGCAGCAGAGAGTGCTTCTTGCCAGAGCGCTTTGCGCGACAGATAAACTGTTGCTGCTGGATGAGCCCGCTTCTGGTCTTGACCCCATAGTAACATCGGAATTTCTCCGTATTATCGATGAGCTTAACAAGGATCATGGTGTGAGCATAATAATGATTTCTCACGATATATTGAGCGCTATAAAATATGCAGGCGTAATTTTGCATATGGATACATCAGCTAAATTTTACGGTCCTGTTCAGGAATATAAGGAAACTCCCTTATTTAAACGCATGATTGGAGGTGCAGAGAATGATTAGCGTACTTTATGAGCTGNNTACATTTATAACGAGAGCATTGCTGGTAGGAATCCTTGTGTCCTTATGTGCGTCTGTATTGGGAGTAAGCCTGGTATTGAAAAGATATTCCATGATTGGAGACGGACTGTCACATGTGGGCTTCGGATCATTGTCAGTTGCCATGGCATTTAATCTTGCACCTCTTCAGGTATCAATACCCGTTGTTGTTTTAGCTGCATTCTTGCTGCTTAGAATAAGCGAAAACAGCAAAATAAAAGGAGATGCTGCAATTGCGCTCATTTCCAGCAGCTCTCTGGCAATAGGTGTAATCGTAACATCACTTACCACCGGCATGAATACGGATGTATGCAATTATATGTTCGGCAGCATTCTGGCAATGGGAAAAAGTGACGTATATCTCAGCGTTGCATTGTCAATTGTGGTATTAATCTTGTATGGTTTGTTTTACAACAATATATTCGCCATAACCTTCGATGAGAATTTTGCAAAGGCAACAGGCATCAGGACAGAGAAATACAACATGCTTATANNCCTGATTATATTCCCTTCCTTGACATCCATGAGAATATTCGGAAGTTTTAGGGGAGTAATAATAACATCCGCCATATTATCGGTCATATGCTTTTTCATAGGCATTGTAATTTCGTTCCAATACAACATACCCGCGGGAGCAAGTATTGTTGTTGTAAATCTTGTCGCATTTATTGCAGCCTCATCTCTGGGAGCCGCGAAAAAAATAGGGAGGTAAGTCATGAAAAAACTATGTGCTATTTTTATTGTCATGCTTCTGATTACAGGATGTTCAAGTGAGGCAGCAAAGGATACTGCAGAAAGCAAAGATAACGATGTAAATAACGATGATACTGAACAAAATAATGAAGGTAATTCTCCAACCACGGTGGAACAGATATTGGATAACGCTTTTAATTTTGAACGACCCGAGGAAAAAGAAATTATAATAAGAGATAAGCTTTTTATAGCACAGTGCAACGATATTTATCTTAACCCCGACGAATATAAGGATAATACAATAAGATGGCAGGGCATTTACACCGAATCAACTAATCCTCAGACAAATGAATTGTATAGATTCGTCATCAGATACGGCCCCGGCTGCTGCGGAAATGACGGAGTAGCAGGATTTNNACTGGGTGGAAGCGGTCGGTTCAATTGAAATGATTGAGGAAAACGGAGAACAATTTGTTTCCATAAGATTGTCAGAACTTACAGTACTTGATGAGCGAGGCCAGGAATTCGTATCAAATTGATGAATAATACAATAATTCCGGACCTTTCAGCACTTCATTTTTTTATTGAACAAATGGTTGTTAAATGATATAATATTCAGGATATCACTATGATAACCAGAAAGTTGGAGGAACATGAACAAAGAGCATATAGAAGCAATAAATACTGAAAATACGAAGCTTGCTGGAGATATGGCAATTGAGCTCCGCAATATAAATGAACAATATTTCATTATTAACGGAAAGAGAA
>DOON01000277.1 GCA_003514865.1 Clostridiales bacterium | reverse complement strand
GTACTGGGTGTCGTATCTCTAAGCAAGCTTCAGATAGATTTGCTCCCTAAAATGGAGCTGCCATACGTAATGATTCAAACAAGCTACTCCGGTGCAGGTCCGGAGGAAGTTGAAAATATGGTAACAAAGCCAATGGAACAGGCAGTTGCCACATCGGAGAACATAGACGGAATGCTCTCCTACTCAAATGAAGGAAGCTCAATTGTGCTGATACAATTTACGTTTGGCACGAATATGAACGATGCAATGCTTCAGCTGAGGGAAAAGGTAGATATGATTAAGGGATTTTTGCCGGATGGAACGAGCTCTCCAATAGTAGCGAAGCTTGACCCAAATGCATTGCCCATCATTCAGATGGCTGTTTCAAGCAAGGGAGATTTATATACTGCTCAGCGTATGGCCGAGGACATTATTTCTCCAAGGCTGGAACGTATTGAAGGCACCGCCTCTGCCAGTGTTTCCGGCGGCATGGCACAGGAAGTTGAAATTGTACTCAAGGAGGAAGCGCTCAAAGGCTACAACCTGAATTCATCATACATTGTACAGATGCTGCAGGCTGCAAACATCAATCTTCCCGGAGGAACCGTGAAAAAGGGAAGCAATGAACTTACAGTAAGAACCATAGGTGAGTTTAAATCTATGGAGGATATAAAAAATTTAACCATACCTCTTACAAGAGGAGGGACTGTTCGCCTGCAGGACGTGGCGGATGTAAATCTGGTGAATAAGGCACAGTCATCCATAGCAAAAATGGATGGTAAAGAGGTTGTGCAGGTTTCAGTAATGAAGCAATCAGATGGAAATACTGTCAATGTTGCTAAAGAAGTAAACAAAGAGATAGAAAAAATAAGGAAGGAATATCCTGAATTAAATATCTCCGTGTTTTTTGACCAGGCCGAATATATTAATTTCGCAATAGATAACCTTATAAATTCGGCGCTGCAGGGAGGGATTCTTGCTATAATAATACTTCTTATTTTCCTTAGAAGTTTTAAAACAACATTGGTTATAGCCCTTTCCATACCTATTTCAATTATAACAACATTTGTTATACTGTATTTTACCGGAATTACACTGAACATGATGACAATAGGTGGATTGGCCTTAGGTATAGGTATGCTTGTTGACAACTCCATTGTTGTTCTTGAAAATATATACAGAAACCGAAGCTTGGGGATGGATAGAGTGCAGGCGTCAATAGACGGAACAAATGAGGTATNNGTATTTATACCAATTGTATTTACCGGAGGGCTGGCTGCCACTATATTTAAGGACTTTGCACTATCAATTGTAATAGCACTCATGAGCTCACTTATAATTGCTATTACACTGGTTCCCATGCTTTCATCAAAGCTGGTGTCTGTTAAAAATCTTGAGTCTGAGGAAGCACAAGAAAAGAAACACGGATTTTTAGTGGTTTCATATAAGAAGGTTCTGAGCTGGAGTCTGAAGCACAGATTTATAACCATAGCCGCAAGTGTAGCACTATTTGTTGCAAGTGTTGCCATGGTAGTATCTGTGGGAGCTGAATTTTTTCCTTCTACAGATGAAGGCATGATAAACGTGAGCGTGAGCTTACCGGCAGGCTCTGATACCGAGCAGGTGGATGAGGTGATGAATGAGATTAAATCATCAATGCAGGATATACCGGAGGTTGTTTCCGTATTTACACAGGCAGGAAGCAGCGGAATGATGAGCTTGACCGGAGGCTCAAACGCAGGCTCTATAACAGTTATTTTGAGTGAACTCGAAGACAGGGACAGAGGCGCAAAGGAAATAAGCGATGAAATAAGGAAAATATCCAAGGATATTCCCGGAGCAGAAATAAGCGTGTCCGAAGCATCAATGATGATGATGGGCATGTCCGGGGGAGCAATAAGCATCAGCATCAAGGGTGATGAAATAGAAACACTTAAGGATATAAGCAGCGATTTTAAAAATATAATAGAAACGGTCGAGGGAACCAGAGAGGTTTCAACAAGCTATGACGACGGCATACCTCAGGTTCAGATTGTGGCAGACAGAGGAATAGCATCTCAGTACGGACTGACAACGGCACAGATAGGCTCGGCTGTCAGAAATACTCTGTCAGGCTCTAAGGTAACGAAGTTTAAAGTAAACGGCAACGAGCTTGATGTTGTTCTCAAGGGTGACAGTACATACGGAGAAAGCATGTCNNAGGAAATGCTGCCCGTACCAACACCTATGGGAGGAAATGTACCTCTGTCTGAAATAGCCGAAATAAAGGTGGAAAAAGGTCCTATCAGCATTATGAGAGAAAATCAGACAAGAGTAATGACAGTGAGCGGAAGCGTTGTTGGAAGAGACGTACAATCCGTATCAACGGAAATTGAAGCCTTGCTGAAGAAGTATGAAATGCCTAATGGCTACAGCTATACATTCGGGGGAGAAACAGAGCAGATACAGAAAACATTTACGGACCTGGCAATGGTAATGGGTGTTGCCATAATCCTTGTGTACATGATAATAGCAGCACAGTTTGAGTCACTCATCCAGCCTCTGTCTATAATGTTCTCCGTACCTCTTGCGCTTTCGGGAGGATTTATAGGACTGTTTGTAACTGGTCTGCATCTCAACGTAATAGGCATCATAGGGCTTATTATACTGGTGGGTATAGTTGTTAACAACGCAATAGTCCTTGTGGATTACATAAACATGAGACGCAGCAGAGGTGAGGACAGAAATGCGGCAATAATGAAGGCAGGTCCTATAAGAATAAGACCTATAATGATGACGGCTCTTACAACCATCCTGGGACTTGTTCCAATGGCACTGGGTATCGGAGAGGGTGCGGAACTGACTCAGTCAATGGGTGTGGTTGTAATAGGAGGTCTTGCTCTTTCTACAGTGTTGACACTTGTGGTTGTTCCTGNNATAGCTGAACAGCAATAATGTAGAATTTTGTAAGGTTTATGATGGAGGAAATATGGCGGAAAAAAATCAAAAGAGAAATGATATACTTACATCTGCCAGGGCCCTTTTCAGCGAAAGGGGATTCCATGATACGAAAATGGAAGATATTGCTCAGGGAGCAGGTGTGGGAAAAGGGACACTGTATGAATATTTCAAAAATAAACAGGACATATTCGACGAAACATGCATTGAATATTTGAGAACCATTACAGAAGATGTAAACAGAATAGGCAATATGGATATTTCATTTAGGGAAAAGCTCATTATGCTTTTTAATGAAAGAAACAATACAATTGATGATGTGTTTGATAAAAATCCTGTTGATTACATAATGTCCTATAAAAACATTATATCCGAAAAAACTCTAATTACAATGTTTGCATGCGTTTCAGAAATCAACAGTGTCATAATTGACATGATAGAAGGCGGCAAGAATGAAGGAGTAGTTAAAAAGGATATTCCCTCGGATATAATAGCCTGCTGCATAGTGGGCACCATGGGAGAGTATTTTAACCTTAAGAAAAATAAAAAAGACTACACCTTTAATGACGACGACATAATATTTAACTTGTTATTTGACGGCTTTGGTGTAAAATAATATTAGAGGGTATTGATTACTATTAAGGAGGAAAGCATGAAGAAAAAAATATCATTGTTAATGGCGGTAATCATGGTGCTTAGCACATTTATAAATGCAGCCGCGGCAGCAGAGACCGCAGTGCCTGTAAGTGCGGAAGCCACAGAGGAAAGCAAGGTGCTGAAGCTGTCAATGGAGGATGCTGTAAAGCTGGCAATCGAAAATGACAGAGCAATGTGGAAACTTGATGATAAAATCAAGGAAATGCAGGACTTAAGAAGAAGCGGAAGCAGTGCAAAAGATATGGCTGAGCAGCTTATGGAGGCACCATTATCTGTTTCAAGCGGATTGGGAATTACCGACAATTATCTGGAGCTGTTG
>DOON01000095.1:6429-10279 GCA_003514865.1 Clostridiales bacterium | reverse complement strand
TGCTGCCTGTAATGGAAAAGGCTGCAGAAGCGGCTATTGAAATAATAGAAAAAGACATTGACAGCGCAATGCAGAAGTACAATATTAAAACGCCGTAGAAAGGTTTTTATGAACAAGATTTTGTTTGAACAGCTTCAGAAGACAGATAAATTTAATCGTATTACGGAAAATCACAGGATGAAGAAGCGCCAGCTTATTCAGGGACTGAATGAGGAAAGCATGGCGTATTTCGTATGCAATTTATTGGATTCTTCTTCGGGTAAAATTCTGCTTGTCACAAGTAGCGAAGCTAAATCGAGAAAGTACGAAGAGGAAATAAAGGCATTCACGGACAATGCAGGAAGGCTGCAGCCGAAGGAATTCCTGCTCTACAACGTGGACGCCCTAAGCAAGGATGTGGAGTACAGGCGTGCAGATATTCTTGATAAAATCATTAATTCCAAAACAATTGCGGTAACTGCTTCGGTTAATTCTCTCATAACGAGAGTTATGCCTAAAGATAGATTTAAGGATTCTGTAATAGAATTAAAATATGGAAATACTTATGATTTGAATGAGCTGAGGAGCAATCTTGTAAAGCTCAAATATGAACGGGTGGACGCAATTGAGGGCGTGGGTCAGTTTTCTGTCAGAGGAGGAATTATCGATATATTTTCTCCGTCGGAGAGCAACCCCGTAAGAGTTGAATTTTTTGACGACGAGGTAGATTCAATCAGGACAATCGATTTGAAAACACAGCGTTCTGTCAAAAATTTAAAATCCGTTAGGATAATTCCTTGCAGCGACCTGATGTTCCAAAAGGATGAAATCAAAAGGATATTGTCCGAGATAGACAAGGATTATCAGTTCAGGCTGGACAGGATAAAGGACCTGCACAGCGACAAAGCCACAGAAAAAAAACTCAAGGCACTTTATTCAAACTACAAGGATAAGCTCACCGGAGGTATTGGCATAGAAAATGCCGACCTTCTGGTTCCTTTCATCAAGGACAGCTTTGTGAGCGTCATCGATTACTTTGGTGATGACCTCATATTGATACTGGATGAACCAGAAAGAATTTTTGAGGAACTTAAAAATCTCGGAGAAAGCTTTGAGCTCAAGTATACAGAGCTGTTTGAAAATGGAGAGATATTTGCAAAGCAAAGCGGCGTATACATCAGCCAACAGGAATTGAGTGCTGATATATCAACCCATGGATTTATATCTGTAAACGGCAAAGAAAAGATTTTTCAGACGGATGACTCCGTTTCGATGATGTTCAAGGAAGCAACCTCTTACTACGGAAAGATGGAGGAGCTGTCAAAGGACTTAAACAGGCTGAAGTACAAGGGTTACAAGGTTGCCATAGTGCTTTCAGGCAGCGAGGGTTGTCTCAAGCTACACAATATACTGAATGATTACGAATGCTCCACTGTTTTGGCAAAGGACACAAGCTTTGAGGCATCCAGCGGACAAGTCGTTATCATGCCCGGACAGCTTAAAAAGGGATTTGAGTATTATGACAACAAGCTCCTTGTCCTTACTGAAAATGAGGTCTTCGGCAGCATAAGAAAAAAAGCTCACAAGACGAAAAAGCAAAAAGGCTCTAAAATTGAAATTTTCACAGATCTCAAGGTTGGCGACTACGTGGTGCATGAGCATCACGGTATAGGCCAGTATGTGGGCATTGAAAAAATACAGGTAATGAATATACAGAAGGACTATCTGTGTATTAAGTACAAGGGCGAAGATAAGCTCTATGTTCCTGTGGACCAGATGTCTCTCATCCAGAAGTACATCGGCGCCGATTCAGAAAAGCCGAAGCTCAATAAAATGGGTGGCGTTGAATGGGTCAAGGCCAAGGAACGCTCAAAAGCTGCCATCGAAAATATGGCGGGAGAGCTGGTTAAGCTATATGCTCAGAGAAAGGTTGTTAAGGGCTATGCCTTTTCTTCAGATACGGAGTGGCAGAGAGAGTTTGAATACAAGTTCCCGTTTCAGGAAACAGACGACCAGCTTCGGTGCATAAAGGAAATAAAGAAGGACATGGAAAGGCCGGCTATCATGGACAGACTGCTCTGCGGAGACGTTGGCTTCGGAAAGACGGAAGTTGCAATGAGGGCTGCATTCAAGGCTGTCATGGATTCAAAGCAGGTTGCCATACTTGTGCCCACAACCATTTTGGCGCAGCAGCACTATGCAAATATCATAGACAGATTCAGGGGATACCCCATAAGGATTGAAATGCTGTCAAGGTTCAGAACACCGTATCAGCAGGCTAAAATAATAAACGACCTTAACAAGGGATTGATTGACATTGTGGTGGGAACACACAAGCTTTTGTCGAAGGAACTGAAATATAAGGATCTGGGACTTCTCATAATAGATGAGGAGCAAAGGTTTGGGGTTAAGCACAAGGAGCTTATAAAGCAGCTCAAAACGAATATAGCGGTTCTTACGCTTTCAGCTACGCCTATTCCGAGAACTCTTCATATGTCCATGGTGGGCGTGAGAGATATGAGTATCATATCGGAGCCGCCGGGAGACAGACTGCNNGGAATAGTCAGGGATGCAATAGAGAAGGAAATGTCAAGGGGCGGACAGGTATACTATGTCCATAACCGTGTAATCGATATTGACAGCGCGGCATCCAAGCTTCAGAAGCTGGTGCCTGATGCGCGGATAGCCGTGGCCCATGGGCAGATGAATGAAAGGCACTTGGAAAATATAATGCTTGAGTTTGTAAACAAGGAATATGACATACTCATGTGTACCACTATTATTGAAACAGGTATGGACATTCCAAATGCCAACACGCTGATTATAGACAACGCTGACCATTTAGGCCTCTCGCAGCTTTACCAGCTGAGGGGACGAATAGGAAGGTCCAATAAAATTTCATTTGCATATCTGACATATGAAAAAGATAAAATGCTTTCCGAGGTGGCGGAAAAAAGGCTCAAGGCAATCAAGGAGTTCACTGAATTTGGTTCAGGATTTAAAATTGCCATGAGGGACCTTGAAATAAGAGGCTGCGGCAATATATTGGGTGCAGAGCAGCACGGGCATATGCTTGCAATAGGCTACGATTTGTATGTGAAATTTCTGGATAGGGCTGTCAAGGAGCTTCAGGGCAGCATAATCGAGGATGAAGACATCGAAACATCCGTGGACCTGAGTGTTGACGGCTACATCCCTTCATCATATATAGAAAACGAAGAACAAAAAATTGAAATATACAAAAAAATTGCAGCTACTTCANNGAAGCAGGTTGACAACCTTCTTAAAATATCCTATATTAAATCGCTGTGCAAGAAGCTGCACGTTAAATCCATCACTCAGGCAGGAGTTACGGTCAATATTTAGCTATATTCAGTAAATGACCTTAACCAAGACATAATTGGGTTCTTAATTGCAAATTACAATGCAAAAATAAAATTTGACGTTTCAAAAGAGCCTGTTATTAAATATAGATTAGATTCTGCAGAACAAGTGAAGATTCTGGAGGAGCTTGAAAAATTCTTTGAAAAATTAAATAATTATAAGGCAGGCTCAAGAGAAGCTGCCAAGGAGGAAAATAATGATTAAAGCTAAAAGAACACTTGCGTTGGCACTTGCTCTCTGCATGACTCTTATTTCTGCTGCATGTGAGAAAAAAACAGAAACAGTAGGAGAGGGCGTAAAGGCTAAGGTTAACGATACAGAAATATCACAGCAGGAATATGACGAGCATCTTGCTGTTTATAAAAAAATGGTTGAAACACAATATGGCGCTGATGCATGGAACCAGGAAATTTCACCCGGACAAACTCTCGGCGGATACTACGAAAGCACATTGCTTGACCAGCTGATAATGGATATTCTCATGACT
>DOON01000095.1:4747-6324 GCA_003514865.1 Clostridiales bacterium | reverse complement strand
TGAAGAATTGACTAATTTTAAGGCATATTTGTCTACCGATGAGCAGTACAAGAGCTTTTTGGAAGGCTATGGAATGTCAGAGGAATACCTTAAGAAATCACTGAAAAATGAATATCTCATAAATCATTACCTTTCAGTAAAAATAGAGAATCTGCAGCCTACAGATGAAGAACTGGAAACACTTTTCAATGATATAAAAATGAACGAGCAGGTGAGAGCAAGCCATATACTCGTGGAAACAGAAGAGGAAGCAAAGAGCATTATAGAAAGAGCAAATAAAGGCGAGAGCTTTGAAGACATGGCAAAGGAACTGTCTGTTGATAAAACAAGTGGAGCTAACGGCGGAGATTTGGATTATTTCAAATACACAGATATGGTACAGCCATTTTCACAAGCGGCTTTTGCCATGAATGTGGGAGAAATAAGCGAGCCTGTGAAATCTGAATACGGATACCATGTAATTAAAGTTACGGATAAAAAAGTTGACAGCGAAATTACTCCGGAATCAAAGAAAATGGACTTAACGGAACTCTATAAATCCCAGAAATATGAGAAGCTTATGGAGACGTTAAAAGACGAAGCAAAAATTATTACAAATTAAGAAATGTTATATGTTGTAAAAAGTTGTTGCTATTTATAAAAAGTTCCATTATAATATGTATGATATTTCCAATAAATCTGTAAACTATTCAGGATAAAATCTATTAAAGTGCAAATAATAGAAAATATTAAAAGAAATGTCATATAAATAAAATTATGCAATTGGAGGCACAAAAGTATGAAAGCAACTGGAATTGTCAGAAGAATTGACGATTTGGGAAGAGTGGTTATTCCTAAGGAAATTAGAAGAACGTTGAGAATCAGGGAAGGAGATCCCTTAGAAATATTTACTGACAGGGAAGGAGAAATTATCCTTAAAAAATATTCACCCATAGGTGAGTTGACTGAATTCTCAGGGGAGTATGTTGAATCCTTGTTTGAAACGACAAGACATATTGCAATAATAACGGATCGTGATGGAGTAATAGCAGTATCAGGAAGCTCAAAAAAGGATTATACTGAGAAAAGACTGAGTCCTGAGCTTGAAAAGATAATTGACAGCAGAGAAATTTATATGACAAATTCTAATGCTAAGCCAATTAGAATTACAGCAAATGAATTTAATCCTGATAATTATACAAGTCAGGTTATAGCTCCAATATTAGTTCACGGTGATCCTATTGGAGCAGTAATGCTTCTGTCAAAGGACAAAGCGGCCAAAATGACGGAAATAGAAGAGAAGCTCATTAAGACTGCAAGCATATTCTTATCAAGACAGATGGAAAATTAATAGTAATGTAAGTAACCCCGTTTTCGGGGTTTTTTTTTCGATTTTTTTTAAAACAGATGGTAGGCAACAGCAGAATGCATCGTGATAACGTTTTGACTTTATGAGATAATTGGCGTATAATTATATAATACTAATCCTCATTAAAAAGTTCCATTAGAGAGGATTAGTATATACTGCTTTCCACAGGAGAATGCATCAAATTTATTCGCTCATTTCATTCGCATAAATTTGGCATTCTATGTATTAG
>DOON01000095.1:1224-4632 GCA_003514865.1 Clostridiales bacterium | reverse complement strand
TTTGAGGTAAATCCGGCAGAAATTGATTACCTGCTGCTTAGCCACAGCCATATAGACCATACCGGAAGAATTCCGTTATTGGTTAAAAAGGGGTTCAAGGGCGAAATATATTGCTCAAAGCCTACATATGATTTGTGTGAAATAATGCTCATAGATTCAGCTCACATTCAGGAAACAGAAGCCGAATGGAAGAGCAAGAAGGCTCTGCGTCAAGGGAAAAAGGCTGTTGAGCCAATGTATACACAAAAAGATGCGGCAGATAGCTTCCAGTATTTCAAGCCGGTTCAGTACAGTCAGATTATAACCATTGAGGAAGGCCTCACTGTAAGATTCAATGACGCGGGGCACATACTGGGCTCCTCTATCATAGAAATGTGGTTTGATGAAGGAGGAGAAAGTGTTAAGCTTGTTTATTCCGGTGATTTGGGAATGCATGACAAGCCTCTTTTGAACGATCCTTCCCTCATAGAAAAAGCGGATTATGTAAGCATGGAAGCGACCTATGGCAACAGGGTTCATGATAATATAGAGCAGAGAACCGAAGAACTCATTAATATAATTTTAAAAACAGCCAAGAGAGGCGGAAGCGTAATTATTCCTTCATTTGCGGTAGGGAGAACTCAAGAACTCATATATGAGCTTAACAAGTACTATGACAGCCATCTGGAGAAAATGGGAACGAAGGAAAACGAGCTGAAAAAAATACCAGTTTATGTTGACAGTCCTCTTGCTGCCAAGGCTACTGAGGTCTTCAGAAAAAATGCAGGCGTATTCGACAGTGAAGCGAGAAGCTTCATTATGTCAGNNAAGAATAATGGATGGAGAAAAGGTTGTTAAGGTTCTTGGTGAAACCATCAATGTCAAAGCAGAGGTATACAATGTAGAAGGATTTTCAGGTCATGCCGATAAGCCTGCGCTGTTAAACTGGCTGAGGGGATTCAAGGAAAAACCAAAGACAGTCTTCATAGTGCATGGTGAAGAGGAGTCAAAACGCGGCTTTGCTGAGGAGGTTAAAAAAGCCCTTGGTATAAACTGCATCATTCCTGAATACAATGTTGTTTATGAAATAAAGAATTATGAGGCGGTTGAACAAATACATATTGAGCAGGTAAAGGATGTAAAGCCTGTACATGCAAAGGGAACTGTAAACGAAAAGCTGCTTAAGGACCTGACTGCAGAAATTGAGGAGCTCAGGAAGACATTTGATGTTGCGGCAAAAAGAGCCGAAAAATATCTTGAAGAAAATATTGATATTGAGAATTACAAAAAAATAAATAATTCCATCATTGATTTGGAAAATGAAATAATCAACCTCACAATGCTTACGAACAAATAAGGGCATCAGGAGAGTGCAATGAAAACACTGGCCATAGTCAGCTATACCATAGAGTCGGTAAACAGCTATTACAATCAAATAAGAAGCTTGCTTTCCGACAGAATACACATACGGAGATACTGCCTTGAGGATATAAAAAATTTGAAGGAAAAGAAGATTTCTGCAGATGTTCTTTTGATACCCTCGTACCATCTTTTAAAAAAGATTAAGGGCTGTGTAAGCAGGAATACGGAGCTGTTGTTTGCAAGCAGAACATTGTCCAAGGCAGGGATGGATAAAATAAACGGCATCAAAAAGGGTTCGAAGGTGGTGCTCATAGATGAAAGCCCCGAGATGGCAGAGCAGATTATTTCAATAATATACCAGCTTGGAGCGAGGCATATTGAATTAAGCTCCTATTGGTCCAATGTAAATCCAATAGATGAGGAATGTATTTTTATTGTGCTTGGACAGTCTGATTACGTTCCGGCACATGCAGGTGAAATAATTAATGTCGGAAATAGTCTTTTAGACATAAATTCGATTATCGACGTGGGAATGAAGTTTGATTTGCTCTCAGTTCTGGACAAGCAGGACGTTGTGAGGAGCTATACGGAAATCGAAACCGCCAACTTTGGTCTGCTGAAGATACTTGGGCTCACAAACAGCCGTGAAAGCCAGCTGGATATATTGCTTCAGACTATCAATGCGGGAGTAATAGGAGTGGACAATGGCGGCGAGATATTTTTGTACAACGAAAATGCAAGGGATATAATCAAGAAGGAAAATGAAAGTGTCCTCAACACGAATGTGTTGGAGCTGCTTCCGGAAATCCCTTTTGCATATACTCTGCAAAATTTTATGCCTGTAGAGGAAAAAATAATAAAAATAAACGGATATGATGTGGTTGCGTCGGTGAGCCCGCTGCTGCACTCAAAGAAAAGGTACGGAGCGGTTGCAATTCTGAGGAAATATGCGGACCTTGAAAAAACGGAATACACTCTGAGGAAAAAGCTCATAGGAAAAGGGCACTCCGCAAAATATAATTTCAATGACATCTTTGGGAAAAGCAGTGCAATAACCGAGTGTAGGAATATTGCGAGGAGAATGTCCGTTTCAAATTCATCTATATTAATAACGGGCGAAACGGGCACGGGCAAAGAATTGTTTGCTCAGGCTATACACAACAGCTCACTGAGAAGCAGCTTCCAGTTTGTTGCCGTAAACTGCGGTGCATTCCCTGAAAGCCTTCTGGAAAGCGAGCTCTTCGGATATGAGGAAGGAGCATTTACAGGAGCCAGAAAGGGAGGAAAGCCAGGCTTGTTCGAGCTTGCTCACAACGGTACACTGTTCCTGGATGAAATTACGGAAATGCCCATGAGCCTGCAGGTAAAGCTGCTCAGAGTTCTGCAGGAGAGAGAGGTCGTGAGGCTGGGTGGAGACAGAATAATTGATGTTGATATACGGATAATAGCCGCCACGAATAAAAATGTAAAGGAAATGGTAGAAAAGGGTGAATTCAGGGAGGACTTGTTTTACAGGCTTAATGTGCTTCCGTTGAAGATACCACCGCTGAGGGACAGGAAGGCTGATATCATAGGCTTGATAGATTATATTAAAAAAATATTCGACAGCGAATTCAACCTGACGGATAGAGCGAAAGATACTCTTATGAACTATAGCTGGAAGGGCAATGTCCGGGAGCTGAGAAACTGCGTCGAATACTTGGTTAATCTGGGACTAAAAGAAATAGACCAAAAGGACCTTCCTATTGATTTTGGCAAAGAGACGAAAATGGAAGAAAGGGAAAACTTAAATCCCCGTGAACAGGAAATAATTGATGAGTTTATTAATGATGCAGGAAGCAATCTTAAAAAATACATCTTTGTTCTGGAGGAGCTAAGAGATGCATATAGGAACAACCGCAGAATAGGGCGCAGGAGCATCTGCGAAAGGGCAAAAGCTCAAAATATTTTTATAAGTGAGCAGGAAGCACGGACAATTTTAATTAATTTTGAGAAACATGAAATTGCTGATATACATAAAGGCCGAGGAGGTAGCGTAATTACAGATTTAGGCTTCAAAGTACTAAC
>DOON01000095.1:0-1156 GCA_003514865.1 Clostridiales bacterium | reverse complement strand
TATCTGACAAAGGGTTAAAAGGCGCGCACGAACGTACCATTTAACCCTTTGATTTATTTGGGATAAATTGAGTATATACAAAACATATGGAATTCCATAGCATTTTGGCATCATTTTTTGCGCCTGCAAGTGGCATAGTTTATGCATATAGGTTGTCAGTAATCTATGACATTTTTCAACGGGAGNNGCAGAATGGGCACCAAATGAAAAGGTTTCGGTTGAATCTGCCGTTGGAGCATCTCAGGCCGGTGCAAGGTCGCTTACGGCAATGAAGCATGTGGGTCTCAACGTTGCGGCAGATCCGTTTTTTACGGTTGGATACACGGGAGTAAACGGAGGAATGGTTCTCATAAGTGCAGACGACCCAGGTCTTCACTCCTCTCAGAACGAGCAGGATAATAGATATTACGCAAGAATGGCAAAGGTTGCAATGGTAGAGCCCAGTGACAGCCAGGAATGTAAGGACATTGTTAAAAAAGCTTTAGAAATAAGTGAAGAATATGATACATTAGTTATGGTAAGAATGACCACAAGGCTGTGTCACAGCAAATCAATAGTAGAAACAGGAGAACGCACAGAGGTTCCCATAAAACCATATGTGAAGAATCAGCAGAAATATCTCATAGCCCCTGAAGTTGCGAAGCAGTTGCATATTGTAACGGAGGAGAGGCTTAAAAAGCTTGAAGGATTTTCAAATGAAACTGACATGAACCATATTGAATGGAACGATAAAAAGATCGGTGTAATTTCAGCCGGAGTTGCATATCAATATGCCAGAGAAGTGTTCGGAGATACGGCATCATATTTAAAAATAGGCTTTACATTCCCTCTTCCGATGGAGAAAATCAAGCATTTTGCGGAGCAGGTGGAAACACTTTATGTGGTTGAGGAGCTTGAACCGTTCATGGAGGAACAGATCAGAGCTGCCGGAATCAAGTGTATAGGAAAAGACAAATTGCCTAACACATGGGAATTAAATCCTGATATTGTTGAAAAATCACTGTTTGGAACTGAAAGAACAATCATCGATTACGACAGGAGTGTTGCCGTTAAGAGACCGCCTACATTGTGCGCGGGATGTCCTCACAGAGCATTCTATTATGAGCTGTCCAAGAAGAAAAATGTAATGATTACAGGAGATATAGGATGCTATACT
>DOON01000009.1 GCA_003514865.1 Clostridiales bacterium | reverse complement strand
TTGATTTATATTTATCTATATCACTGTACAACTTATATATATCATCTATATTACTTACTACTGAAATTGCACCTATCAGTTCTGATTCTTCGAATATGGGAGACATATTTACTGAATACTCAATCCCAAATTCCTCTCTTAATACACCAGCTATGGGTTTCTTTGCAGTCAATACATTAGGCAGCCTCGCACCGGGCCTTATTTCCCTTAATTTTTTACCCACTATTTCATCATAATTCACTTTTGTTATTCTGCTATATGCAGGATTAATATATTTAACAATTTCATCCGTATCTATTATTAAAATTCCGTTATACAGGTTATCAAAAAACGTCTTGATCCAACTGTCAATTTTCATATTATACCTCTTGCTTAATATAATTAATATTTTAGCATTTATACTAAGCTGTTGCAATATGATACAATAATTTCTTCACAAAAATGGAGCTGTCTCCAGCTCCATTTTTAAATATTATTGACTATTTAGCGCCTATTGTCTTTTTCTCATAAACCGATCTGTTAAGCTCGCCTTCCGTTGCAGCGACTATAACTGAGCAAGCTGAGTCGCCTGTGATATTAATCATGGTTCTCATCATGTCGAGGATTCTGTCAACTCCCGCTATCAACGCAATACCTTCCATGGGAAGTCCCACAGACTGCAAAACCATACCCAGCATAATCATGCCTGCACCTGGTACACCGGCAGTTCCTATGGAAGCTAACGTTGCAGTTAAAATTATTACAAGCTGTGCGCTTATCGGAAGATTTATGCCGTAAACCTGAGCGATAAAGAAAGCACTTACGCCTTGGTAGATGGCAGTTCCGTCCATATTGACGGTGGCTCCCAGCGGAAGCGTGAAGCTGCAGATTGATTTAGGCACACCTAGGTTCTCTTCTGTTCTCTTCATGTTAATAGGAAGTGTCGCCGAGCTGCTTGCTGTTGTGAATGCAAAAACCATAGCTGGCGCAATACCCTTGAAAAATTGCAAAGGTGTTACCTTGGCAAAAAAGTAGACTGTAGAAGAATATGTAAATAATGCGTGGATAATGCAGCCTGCATAAACTACTAATATAAGGCTCAGCAGCGGCAATAAAACCGCCGGTCCGTTATGAGCAACAACCGGAGTAATAAGGGCGAATACACCTATGGGTGCATATTCCATAACTACTCCAATAATTTTATACATTACTTCAGCAAAGGAATCAAAGAAGCTCTGCAAATTCTTCCCTTTTTCACCTATTCCTATAATTCCCGCTCCAACGATTAAAGCAAATGATATAACCTGAAGCATATTTCCGTCAACCAGTGCCTTTAACGGGTTTGAAGGAATTATGTTCAGCAATGTATCAGTTATGTTTGGTGTTTCAAGAACAGGAGCAGTGGCATCCACAGGTATGGTGTATCCTCCGCCAACATTGGTAATGTTGGCCAAAACAAGACCGATTGTAACAGCGAACGCCGTAGTCATCAGGTAATAGGCCATCGTTTTCCCGCCTATTCTTCCAAGCTTCCTTACATCATCCATGCTGCATGTTCCCACAACCAGCGAGCTGAATACAAGCGGTACTATTACCAGCTTAATTAAATTCAAAAATAAAGTTCCGAAAGGTTTGATGTAACTATCGGCTATTCCCGGGTTAGGCTGAAGAATTATTCCTAATAATATACCTAATGCCAACCCTATGAAAATCTTAGTTGTCAGTTGCATTTTTTTCATTCTAAAAATCCTCCTTTATTTTTTCATAATACCTTTAAATATTATACCTCATTTGATTAAGTTTGTCTTCCTTTATTTTTCCTAAAATATTTAATTTTGAATTAGTTTTTCTTTATATTATAAATATATGTCACAATTAATAATTAATACGTTATGCTTTTGCCGCAGTATTGCGCAAAAAAAATAAAACTGCCTTTTTTGGCAGTTTAAATCATTTCATCACACGCATACATTATTACTGAAGAGGCTACCAGCCCCGCGGTTTCAGTTCTCAAAATCCTCTTGCCCAGGGTAACTATATGTGCACCCGCTTCTCTGAGCATATCTATTTCCTTTATGTCAAATCCTCCCTCAGGTCCGATTATTACATAGTATTGCTGCTTTGGTTCGGACAATACTTCCTTCAGGGTTTTCATGTCCTCCAGCTCGTATGGAACTATAATCTGTGCATCTTCATCTTTGAGCCTCTCGGCAAGCTCCTTGACCGTTATTATGTCCTCCACCTGCGGAACGAGATTTCTCTTGCTTTGCTTGGATGACTCCTTTGCAATTTTACGCCATCTGTCGAGTTTTTTCTGCTCTCTGTCCTTGTCGTTAAGCTTCACCACGGTTCTTTCCGTTATAAGAGGTATAAAGTTTTTCACGCCAAGCTCCACATTTTGCTGAATTATTGTTTCCATTTTTGTCTGCTTAGGAATGCCCTGACACAATGTAACGGTTATTTCAGTTTCATTATTTCTGTCTATTTCCCCGGTAATTTCACAAATTATGTCTTCCTTGCTTATCTCTGTANNTTACAACGGAAATCATATCTCCTGTTTCAGCCCTCAGTATTGTTTTCAGATGTCTGGCATCTCCACCCGTAACCCTTACTCTGCTATGCTCTATGTTTTCATCAGCACAAAAATATCTGAACATTTCTACCTCACTATTTTAATTTCGCTGTTATGCTTACCCATTCTTCGCTGCTGTTTATCTCCAGAATTTCAAATCCGAGAGATTTGAAGTTGTCAACAACATCATCCACATACTTTGTAATTATGCCCGATGCAATAACAAGTCCGCCTTTTTTCAGAAACTTCGGGAAGGTGAAGCTCATGCCCATTATAATCTGGGCAATGATATTTACGGCAATCATGTCGTATTTATTGAAGCCTATGTCTGATTGCAATTTTTCATCAGACGTTGCGTCACCGCAAAATACAGTGAAGTCTTCTTCCTTTATATTGTTTAAGGCTGCATTTTCTTTTGCTATTCTCACTGAATTTTCATCAATGTCAACACCTGTTATCCTGCGTGCACCAAGCAATATTGATGCTATGGACAATATCCCGCTGCCGCAGCCCATATCCAGGACCTCGGCATCCTTTTCTACATGCTTTATAATCTGTTCTATGCATAGGCGTGTGGTGTGATGCTGTCCTGTTCCAAAGCTCATTCCGGGGTCTATTTCAAGGACAATTTTTCCGCCCTCCGTCTCTGCCAGCTCCTCCCATGAGGGCTTAATAATGATTTTATCCAATACTGTAAATGGTTTGAAATACTGCTTCCAGTTGTTGGCCCAGTCCTCGTCATTCAATGTTGCCGTTTCTATTTCAAGCCTGCCAAAATCAACATCCTCATATTCACTTTTTAAATTCTCTGTAAATTCATATATATTCTTCAGTAATTCCTTGCCCTGGTTATTATCGGCCAGATATACCTTGATGCAGCTTTCGCTGTCCTTCATTTTTGCAAGCTCTTCATCATAGTAATCCCAGTTCAGAGTATCGTTGTGCAGAAAATCATCAAATACGCTCGCATCTTCAATGACCGCATCATTGATTCCCAGCCTTATCAATGCTCCGTTTATTATTTCAATTCCGTTAGTAGTTGTATATATGGAAACTTCAGTCCAGTTCATTTTTCCTCCGTTGCTGTATAATCCAGCTTACATTTTTCAATACGATGATTATTATATAGTATCTTAAGTTTATTTTCAATAACTCTATTATAAAATAAAGGCTGT
>DOON01000103.1 GCA_003514865.1 Clostridiales bacterium | reverse complement strand
AGCTTTCACATCAACAATTTTATCTCCGCTTGTCTTAACAGTTACAGTCACGTCTCCGCCATCTCCCTTGGCAGTGGCTGTCAATGTTGCTGCATCCGCTCCGGCTGCGGCACCTCCGCCTAAATTATTTCCAACAGCTAATATTGCATAAGACAATACTAATACTATTAAAGCAAATAAACCCTTTTTCATGTTTTCCTCCTAATTAATTATCAAACAAATTATATTATAACAGTTTTCACTTTAAATGTAAATAATCTAATAAATCAAGTTTACATAGTATCGAAATAATCACCTTATTCTTTAACATATCCATTAGAATCCACATATAATGCATAATAAATCAGAAAGGAAAGGGAAATAGTATGAATCAAAAACCATGGCATACTGCCTCCTTCTATGATTACGGCAATCATTTCATGTATACCGACAGGCCCTGCGGCAAACATAGTACGATTGACCCTGCAAGCGGGCATCCTCCCATGCATTATATTGCCGATATACCAATCAGTCTGGCTAAATCTATCGAAGGAAAATATTTTGTAGGCTCAGCCGAAAATTTAAAATTTGGAAACGCCACAAACGCATGGGCAAGGCTGTATAATCCTATAGATTCAGGCGTGAACTTTTTTTTAAATGTGTGGACTGCGACTGACATATCATCATCACCATTCAGGGTACAGATTTGGTTTAATGCAACACCACCTGGAATAATACAGGTATCTCCCCTGGTATCTCCTGCCAATACAGCTTATTTTCCTTCCCCCACTCCGCACGTAAGATTAGAATATGCGGTTGGAGTTATAGGACTGCCTGAGGGAGGAATAATGGCTTTTTGTAGGAATGAACAGGCAGGAACAACAATAAACTCCGAGGAGCAGGGTAAATTTATATTTCCTCCCGGTGGTTCTTTCTTAATATTTATATCAAATCCTGAAACTCCTGTAATGCCGGCGATTGGAAAAATCGCCTTAGGTTGGTGGGAAGAGCCCATATGCAATATGCCTTAAGAAAAATTTAATACTTATTGCAAAGCACCTTCATTAACTGACAGGGTGCTTTAATTTGAATGTTTTTTATTTATTTCAGTACTACCATATAAGCATTTATTTCATTGAATGTTTGATATAGCCTGCAATTCAAGGACTTTCCATTGAACGAATATTAAATTTACATTACAATTTAAGTGCTGAATCTCAACATCTGAGGTAATATAGCAATAAGGAGGATAAAATTGAATAAAAAAAGTATCAGAGCATTTCTTATAACCACAGGACTTGCAATAGGTCTGTCGGCGTCCATGCCGGCTGATGCCCATGCAGCAGAATATACGGCTGTAAGCGGTGATTCCTTATATAAAATAAGCAGATTATTCAGCACTTCTGTGGCAAATTTAATGGTTGTAAATAATCTTACGGACTACAACCTTAAAATGGGACAGGTTCTGAATATTGCGTGCGTTAAATACACGGTGAAGGCCGGAGATACACTGTATAAAATATCTCAGAATCACAACATCAAATTATCGGATCTGCGAAGAGCAAACAACATATACACAAATTACATGTATGCAGGTCAGACCTTGGACATACCTGTTTCACAATCATCACGGCAGGAAAAAGCTTATAAAACTGAGGACTTGGATTTACTGGCAAGGCTTATTATGGCGGAGGCTCAGGGAGAGCCATACGAAGCAAAGGTTGCAGTAGGCGCTGTTGTAANNTGTAATATATCAGAAAATAAACGGATACTATCAGTTTACACCTGTTGTTAATGAATGGATCAACAAGCCCGCCAACGAAGAATGCATACGTGCGGCAAAAGAAGCCCTGTCAGGAGTTGACAACACAAACGGAGCACTGTTCTATTATGACAACACAACAACAAATCAGTGGATTTTATCAAAGGATGTTTCAGTTCAGTTTGGAAGCATGATTTACGCATACTGATATAACAAAAACAAAAAACAGAAAAGACCTGTCGGCAGATGATACTGACAAGTCTTTTCTGTTTTTTATTTAGTTGTTTAAATGTTTTAATTTTTTACTTTTAACCATATCCCTCGGATGCGGCGGTATGCTTATTGTTTCCTGCTTCCCGGGTACACCCGGCACAACAGGATTCAGGTTGAATGTAAATTGTGTTGTAATACCCGGGAATACTCTTATATTTAAAACCGTTATGCTGTAGTAATCTTCCTTTTGNNGTATAGTAATATTCAGGCCCCTTTATCAATGTTCCCAATGAGTTGGCTACAGGCAGCTCCACTTTTGTTGGCACTTTCTTCGTAATAACTTCTTTAACGGGTACGGTATTTACGTCTCCCTTTCTTACATAAAATACAACTTTGGCACCTTCCACAGGATCTTTGGCCCTGTCCGTAAAAATGTAAAGGTCTATATACCCTACAGAATTGCTTACCGGCACCTCGCTCATAGATATAGTATATCCGCAATTATGCTTCAGATAAGCATTATTGCTACGGCGTCTATCATAGTTCAACTCTATCGCTCCTTTGATATATAATATGCCGGTAAACACTTAAAGTAACCATACGTTTATTTATATGGCATCAAAGAAGCTGAGCTGATCACTTTCCGGAAGCGAATTAAGACAATTGAATTTTTTCAGTAAATCTACCACAGCATTTCCTATTTTAGCGCGCTTTCTCAAATCATCAACAGATTTCAATTCCTCTCCGTTTCGAACAGCCGCATATATTCCTTCAGCCGCAACATTTCCCATTCCGGATATACTGGTAAAAGGAGGCCTTAATCCCTCATCCTCAACAATAAACTTCGATGAATGAGATTTATATAAATCAACAGGCAAGAATTTAAGCCCTCTTTCATACATTTCCAGAACGAGCTCAAGGTCATCGTACATGTCCTTGTCCTTGTTAGCGGCTTCATTGCCCTGAAGCTCTATTTCCTTCATTTTTTCCTTTACTTTTTCCTTGCCGTAAATCATGAACTCCGCATCAAAAGCTTTTGCCCTTATGGAAAAGTATGCCGCATAGTATGCCTCAGGTATATGCACCTTAAACCACGCTATTCTGAATGCCATCATTACATAAGCAGCGGCATGAGCCTTAGGGAACATATACTTGATTTTTTTACACGAATCAATATACCATTCAGGAACGTCATTTGACCTCATAAGCTCTTCATATTCGGACCACTTGGGATCCTTAAGAGCCTTTCCCTTACGCACGGTTTCCATTATTTTAAATGCCGAGTTTGGAGGAAGTCCCTTTCTTATGAGATAAACCATGATGTCGTCTCTTGTACACACAGCCTCACTTATGGACTGAACTATCCCTTCATCTATTAAATTTTTCGCATTTCCCAGCCATACGTCCGTGCCGTGAGACAGTCCAGATATACACAGCAGGTCCGAAAATGTCTGCGGCATTGTATCAAGGAGCATTCCCCTTACGAATTTAGTTCCGAATTCAGGCACTCCGTATGTCCCCACCTTTGAATTAATTTGTTGTGGAGTTACGCCCAATGCTTTTGTTGAAGAAAACAGAGACATTGTCTCCTTGTCATCCATTGGTATTGCTTTGGGGTCAACCCCTGTTATATCCTGAAGCATTCTGATTACAGTAGGATCATCATGCCCGAGTATGTCCAGCTTGAGCAAGTTCTGGTCAATGGAATGGTAGTCAAAATGAGTTGTTATAATATCAGATTCAGAATCATCAGCCGGATGCTGGGCCGGACAAAACTCATATATCTCCCTTCCCTTAGGAACAACGATTATTCCTCCGGGATGCTGCCCGGTAGTTCTTTTTATCCCGGTGCAACCTTTTGAAATACGCACTATCTCCGCCTTGTTTACATGCATATTTTTTTCTTCAAAGTACTTTTTCACATAGCCGAATGCTGTTTTGTCCGCTATGGTGCCTATGGTTCCCGCCTTGAATGTTGTTCCTTTTCCGAATATAACCTCGGTATATCTGTGTGCCTTTGCCTGATATTCTCCGGAAAAGTTCAGGTCTATATCAGGCTCCTTGTCACCGTTAAAGCCCAGGAACGTTTCAAAAGGAATATCTATACCGTCTTTCACCAGCATTTCACCGCATACCGGACATTCCTTGTCTGGAAGGTCAAAGCCGTTCAAGCATCCATATTCGTTGAAATCGGAGTATTTGCATTTAGGGCATCTGTAGTGTGGCTGCAGGGCATTTACTTCCGTAATTCCTGTCATATACGCCACAAGGGAT
>DOON01000212.1 GCA_003514865.1 Clostridiales bacterium | reverse complement strand
GGGGAACTTAGGTATAGTCATTAAGCTTATTGCGGTAAAGGGTGTTATAGCTATACTGGCAGGTTTGGCTGCGGATAAGTTATTTGCAGGCATCTTTGCGGATAAGGCGTCTCATCGAGAGGAAGGACACGTGCACCATCATTTTCATGAATGCCACGGGGGCATAGTAAGCTCGGCTCTTAAGCATACCCTTCAAATAACTGCCTTTATAGCGGCAACAATATTTATAATGAATCTTGCAATACACTTCATAGGTGAAGATAATCTTTCCAAGATTCTGCTCACTGACAGCGTATTGCAGCCTGCTGTGGCAGCATTGATAGGTTTTATTCCAAACTGTGCATCGTCCATAATTATTACTCAACTTTATCTTGGCGGAAGCTTAAGCTTCGGCTCAGCTGTTGCCGGTCTATGCACGGGAGCAGGGGTGGGACTCGTTGTACTTTTCAGGGTTAACAGAAATTTAAAAGAAAACATTAAAATAATNNAAATATTGGCGGGAAATCTTATACAAATATTTCTTTAGAGGTAGCTATGATTGAGGATCTTCTTAAAAAAGCAGAGCTGAAAAATACCAGGCAGCGATATATCATACTGAAAAAAATAGAATCGTCAAAAGAGCCCGTCACTGCAGAGGACATATTCCGGCAGCTGGTAAGTGAAGACTGCAAAATCAATTTATCGACGGTTTACAGAACACTTAATGTGCTTACGGATAAAAATGTGCTGCTAAAAATATTAAAGGGTGATGGAACGGCGGCATATGAAATAAATAGTTTGTCCCATAATCATTATATAACTTGCTCAGTATGCAGCAGCTCTGTTCTTCTTGACGGCTGTCCCGTCAGGGAGCTAAGCGAAAATATAAGAAAAAGCACAGGCTTCAAGGTGACAGGTCATACGCTTCAGCTTATGGGTATATGCTCAAAGTGTTTAGAGAAAGTAAAAAAATAAGAGGTTTCCCTCTTATTTTTTTGATGTTCCTAAATATGCTTCTTTTACTCGTTCATCTTGCAACAGGTCAGAGCCCTTGCCCTCCATGGTTATGGTTCCTGTTTCCAGAACGTATCCTATGTCGGCAATCTTCAGCGCCTTGTTTGCATTTTGCTCTATAAGGAGGATGGTTGTTCCCTCCTTGTTTATTTCCTTTATTATTTCGAATATACCGTTTACAATCAACGGAGCAAGACCAAGTGATGGTTCATCCATCATGATAAGCTTAGGCTTTGCCATGAGGGCTCTTCCTACAGCCAGCATCTGCTGTTCTCCTCCAGAAAGTGTTCCCGCCATCTGCCATGAGCGTTCCTTCAGCCTTGGGAACAAATCAAATACTCTTTTAATACCTTCATCAATTCCGTCTTTTTGCAGATATGCGCCTATCTTAAGATTTTCAAGGACAGAAAGGTTGCTGAAAACTCTTCGTCCTTCAGGTACAAGGGTTATACCTTTTTTTACTATTTCAATTGTTTCCTTGCCTGTTATATTTTCATCTAAAAATTTGATTTCTCCGCTGGCGGCCTTCACCAGTCCTGCAATTGTGCGCAGCGTGGTGCTTTTTCCGGCGCCGTTGGCACCTATGAGGGTTACAATGGACTTTTCGGGAACATCAAGGCTGATTCCCTTGACTGCTGAAATTCCTCCGTAATTGACATTNNTTATTAATTTTAAGCATCTTCTTCCACCCCCAGGTAAGCCTCGATAACCTTAGGGTTATTTTTAACCTCGTCAGCCGTCCCTTCAGCTATAAGCTGACCGAAATCGAGAACATAAATTTTATCGGATATTTTCATTACCAGGTCCATGTTGTGTTCAATCATGAATATGGTCAGGTTAAATTCATCTCTTATGGAATGAATGAAGTTTGCAAGCTGCTCCGTTTCGCTTGGGTTCATACCTGCTGCAGGTTCATCCAAGAGAAGAAGCTTTGCATCTGTTGCCAGTGCCCTTGCTATTTCAAGCTTTCTTTGTTCTCCGTAAGGCAGTGAGCTGGATGTTTCATTTTTCAGATGAAGTAATCCAAGCTTATTTAAAAGCATTTCTGATTTTTCTCTCATAGCCTTTTCTTCATTCCTTGCCCATGGCATCCTCACTGTTGAAGAAAGGAAATCACTTTTAATGTGCAGATGATTTGCAATCAATATATTATCAAGTACTGTAAGCTTGCTGAACAGCCTTATGTTCTGAAAGGTTCTGGCTATTCCTTTCTTCGTTATTTTGTCGGGAAGAAGGCCGTTGATTTTCTCACCGTTGTAATACACATTTCCCTTTGTAGGCTGGTATACTCCCNNAAGGTTGTCGTCTTTCCAGCACCGTTAGGGCCAATGAGAGCAACAATTTTTCCATTTTCCACATCTATATTCAAGTTGTTGTTGGCAATTACGCCTCCAAACTGCATGGTTACATTTTCAAGATTTAAAACGCTCATTATGCCGCACCTCTCTTATCTGACTTCTTTCGGAGGAATTTTCCCATTATTAAATCCCAGGAAAGCTCCTTCTGTCCCAAAATACCGTTTCTGAAAAACAGTACCAGTATCATCAGCAAAGCAGAGAATATTACCATTCTGAATCCCGGTCTGAAAATAGGAATTACCACGCCGCCTATAGTCAGCTTGTCATCAAAGAATCTCAGAACCTCAAGTCCGGATGTTACCACAAATGATGAGATTATAGTTCCGGATACGCTTCCCATACCGCCCAATACGATTATGAGCAGGAAGTTGTAGGTCATTGGTATATTAAATGAATTGGGCACAACAGAGCCTAAAAGAGAGGCGTAAAGACCTCCGCCAATACCTGCGAAGAATGCGCCTATGGCAAAGGACAGAACCTTGTGCTTGAATAAATTTATTCCCATGGCTTCTGCGGCAATATCATCCTCCCGTATGGCCTTGAAGGCTCGGCCATAGCTGGAATCTATTAAAAGCTTGATGAATATCACGGACAGAATCAGGATGCCGAAAAATATCCACATAGTGGGCATTTCAGGTATTCTGTTAATTCCCAGAGCTCCGTTTGTAATAGGCTGGATATTTGTAATAACAATTCGTATTATTTCTGAAAAACCTAATGTTGCTATTGCAAGATAGTCGCTCTTCAGCCTTAGAACCGGAATACCTATAAGTATTGCAACAAATGCGGCTAAGAGACCTCCCAAGATCAAGGCAACAAAGAACGGAAGCTCTATTTGTGCAAGAACCGGATTTTGCTTAATAACGTAAAATATGCTTGGTCTGAGCCCCACGGGAACTGTAAATATGGCAACCACATATGCACCCAATGCCATAAAGCCTGCCTGCCCCAGCGAGAAAAGTCCGGTAAAGCCGTTGATGAGGTTCATTGAAACCGCCACTATGGCATAGACTGCGCTGGTGTTGAGTACACGTCTAACATAACTGTCTCCTATTACCCTCCTGTCCAAAAGGGTGATAAGTACTGCAAAGACAATTAAAGATATAATATTCAATATTAACTTAGTTTTTTTGCTCATTTTATTTTCATTCATATTTGTATTTTTCATCATACCTTATCTGTCACCTTCTCTCCAAGAAGTCCGGTTGGCTTAACCAGCAAAACAACTATTAGTATTACAAAAGCAATTGCATCTCTGTAGCCTGTCAGCGATGGAAGGAAGGAAACAAGCAATATTTCA
>DOON01000257.1 GCA_003514865.1 Clostridiales bacterium | reverse complement strand
ACAGAATATATATTTAAGAAAAATGATTTGTAATGCAGTAAAAATACTGGTATTCTATACTCAAACTAATTAAATCATTACTAGAGAGGAAAGTTTCATGGAATTAAAGGTTAAAAATAATTATCAAGAAGTTAGCGAATCAGCATCGGAATACTTATTAAACATAGTAAAAAACAAACCCAATGCAGTGTTAGGTCTGCCAACAGGCAGCTCACCGATAGTTATGTACAAAATTATTGTAGATGAATATTAAAAGGGAAATGTCTCATTTGGTAATGTAAAAACATTTAATTTGGATGAATATATAGGATTAGNNGGCTACTATTATTTTATGAATGAAAATCTTTACTCACATGTTAATTTAAAACCTGAAAATATAAATATACCAAATGGTATGGCTGAAGATATAAGTCAAGAGTCAATAAGATATGACAATAAATTAAAAACAGAAGGACCGATGGACATGTTGTTTTTAGGTATCGGCAACAATGGACATATTGGTTTCAATGAGGCGGGCGAATACTTTGAACCACACACACATGAAGTTAAATTAAGTCAGAATACAATAGTAACCAATGCAAGATTCTTCGATAAAATAGAAGATGTGCCAACAACAGCTATAACAATGGGCATTAAAACAATCTTTTTAGCTAAAAAAATAATTTTAGTTGCAACAGGTGCGGCAAAGGCAGACGCAATATCTAAAGCAGTTAATGGCAAAATAACTCCGCAGGTACCTGCATCAATATTACAAATGCACGATGATGTAACTATTATTATAGATAAGGAAGCAGCAAGTAAATTATAAAATTAAACTAAACGCTTGGAGCATATCATTTATTATGACCCAAGCGTTTAGTAATTCTTCAGTGCAGAGAGCGTGTTTATATAAATAAATTATTTAATTTTATAGAACGGGAGTGATTGCTTGGCAAATTGATGCGTATAAGTTTAATTCGCGTTTTTTATTTACATATAAAACGTCTGTGAATTTAAATAAAAAGTCATCTTGATTTATACTCATTTTTCCGTTGACATTTTATTTCAAATAATGTAACATATTATTGAAATAAAATGTCATATATTTATTATTGAGGTATAAAATGATACTTAATAAAAACAAAAAATTAGCAATCGGACTTATGTCAGGCACATCCATGGATGGGATTGATGCTTGCTTGGTAGAAATTGAAGGTAATTATATTGATACAAAAATAAAGGTTATTGATTTCTTGACATTGGAATACACAAAAGAAGAAAAGAAAAGAATTCTTAATTTGTGCAATGTAAACACTTCAAGGATTGACGAAATTTGTTACATGAATACATATTTAGGCAATAAGATGGGACAGGCGGCTCTATCAGTATGTGATAAGGCAAGGATAGGCATTGAAGAAGTTGATTTTATCAGTTCACACGGGCAAACGATTTATCATATGCCTGATGAGAACAGTACATTTCAAATTGGTGAACTTGCAAATATAGCCGCGATAACAAATTGTATAACCGTAGGAGATTTCAGACCTTCGGATATGGCATATGGCGGTCAAGGAGCACCTTTAGTGCCATATGTAGATTTCATATTGTTTTCAAGCAAAGAAAAAGGGCGCATTTTACTTAATTTAGGTGGAATAGCAAATATAACCGTTTTAAAAAAAGCAGGCATAGAAGATGATGTTCTTGCATTTGATACCGGACCAGCAAATGTTTTAATAGATGAAACAGTGAAGATTATCACATCCGGAGAGAAATCATACGATGATGGAGGTAAATTTGCATTAAAAGGAAAAGTAGACGAACAGTGGCTTAATGAAATGATTTTAAATGATAAATATTTATATAAAGAACCTCCTAAAAGCACCGGCAGAGAATATTATACTAAAGAATTTGCAGAAGAATTATATAAGCAAGGAGCCGGCAGAGGATTAGACAAATTTGATATCTTGGCAACTGTAACTGCTTTTACCGCAAAATCAATTCAGCATCAGTTGCAACTGTTTGTATTAAACAAATACCAAATAGACGAAATTTATGTAAGCGGTGGCGGCGCGCATAACCAAATGATTATGAGTTTATTATCTCAATATACAGGTGTTTTGGTCAAAGATGTAAGCCATTTAAATTTTTCAGGTGATGCAAAGGAAGCTATTGCATTTGCGATACTTGGAAATGAGTTCCTTTCGGGCAGAACCAACAATATATCGAATTCAACCGGCTCGGACAGAAAAGTTATAATGGGCAAGTTGTCACTGCCAAGCGTATAATTATTGATGGAGGATTTATGATTAAAGTAAGGCATATAAAGTCAGATGATGCAGAAAAATATATGAAGCTTTACAGCAAGCTTGATGAAGAAACAATATTTAGATTATATGAACCTAATGAGAGAAATATTTCTCTTTCTGAGCAGATAAAAGAAATTGAGAATATGATTAATAATGATGATTCTACAATTATAGTTGCAGAAGAGAACGGTGAATTAGTAGGATATTTAGGTGCCTTTGGCAGAAACCAAAATAGGGTAAAGCATATAGTTACTATTGGAATAGCCATATTGCAAAGCCATGTAGGAAAAGGCGTAGGAACAATGCTTTTTAAAGAATTGGAAGTTTGGGCAAAGAGGCATAATAAGCACAGATTGGAGCTTACTGTAATGGAGAACAATCCTGGCGCTTATGCATTATACAGAAAAATGGGATTTGAAGCTGAAGGTGTAAAGAAAGATTCTCTTCTTGTAAATGGAGAGTATATAAATGATATTTATATGAGTAAATTGATTTAGCGGAAAGGGGACACACCTTCAATGTAGGGATAGTCTATGTGGGTAAGCATTGAAGGAATGTCCCCAAGGATGTCCCCAATGAGGAGAGAAAATGAAATCTACGATAGATAGCATCATAAACAGATATATGGAAGAAAATTATTTTCCATCAGCTGTTTGCAAGATATTCAGCACTGAAAAAACTTATTATAACAAAGCATTCGGCAATGTCCAGGTTGATACAGTATATGATGTGGCATCTTTAAGTAAAATTATTACTTCAACTGAAATACTTATGCTTATAAATGATGGAAAAATAAGCTTAAAAGGTGAAATTAACAGCTATTTGCCAATTATTAGCGAGTTCGAAGTATTGAACGAGAGGCTGAAAGGTGTTACCGTTGAGCAATTGCTGACCCATAATTCAGGTTTAATAGACTGGTATCCTTTTTATTCGGAGGAAGGAACAGTTTTTGAGGTTATGAACAAAGCAATCGGCAAGTATGAAAAATTTAGCGGTACTCTTTACAGTGATTTGAATTTTATGTTGTTAGCGGAAATTATAAAAAGTGTAACCGGGCTATCTTTGGAAGAAAGCCTTGAAAAATATATAAAGCAAAGGTTAAATATCAAAAATATATATTATTGTCCTAACCACAAATCAAATATTGCCCCTACCTCATATGGTAATGGTATCGAAGAAAAAATGTGTAAGGATAGAAATATTGAATTTAACAATTGGAGGAGTCATGACAAAGCACTTGTCGGAGAAGTAAATGATGGTAACGCTCAATACTTCTTTAAAGGAGTATCAGGTCATGCAGGTATATTTGCAGATGTTAATGCTTATGCTGACTTATGCCTTTATTACATGGCATCAACCGATGAACTTATTAAGTCATCAATGAAGGAGCATAGAGAAGGCAGGGGATTAGGATGGCAAATATCCGAATCATTTCCATCAGGGTGCGGTCATACGGGCTTTACCGGAACATCCATTTATATTTGCAAGGATAAGAATATTGCAGCGGTTACATTTACAAACAGACTTCATACCAAAGAAGAAGCAAAAGATTTATTTAGTTTTAGAAAAGAATTACATAATTGTATTCTTAATACTATTTCAAAAGGGAGGAATTAAAATGAAATCAAAAAAAATATTATCACTTGTTTCACTGATGTTGGTAATGGTTATTGCATTAACAGCATGCGGTGGGAAGGAACAGCCAACACAGGGTGAACAGCTCGAGCAGTCAGAAGGACCATCAGAAAAGACTCCTTCAGAAGGGCCGGCACCGGCACAAATATTAAAATATGCTACGGAATCTGAGCCTATAGGATTAGACCCACATACGATTACTGCGGCAGCTTCAATTAGAATATTCAGACAAATTTACGACACCTTAGTGGATGTTGATGGTGATATGAATTTTATACCTGAGCTTGCTGAGTCTTGGGATCAGCCTGATGATTTGACTTACATATTCAAATTAAAAGAAGGCGTTAAGTTCCACAATGGAAGAGAAATGGTCGCAGAAGATGTTAAATATAGCTTTGAAAGAGTATTAGACCCTGAAGTTGCTGCAATAGGGAAATCATATTACAATATGATTGATAATATGGAAATTGTTGATACTTATACAATAAAGTTTACTTTAAAAGAACCTTTTGCTCCATTTTTAACTAATTTAACAAGTCTCTACGGTGCTATAGTACCGAAGGAAGTAGTAGAGGAAAATGGAAACCTAATGCAAGTTGCATGTGGTACGGGACCATTTATGCTTAAAGAATGGATTCCTGACAACAAAGTTATATTAGAAAAAAATCCTGATTATTATGAAGAAGGATTACCTAAATTAGATGGAATCGAATATTATGTTATGACTGACGAATCAACAAGAATAGCTGCAATTCGTACAGGCAACGTGCATTTAATAAAGCTTCCTGCACAAAGTATTTCATTGCTTGAAGGAAATAAAGATGTTGCTATAAAACCATATCAGTCAAATGAATACAGCTTTTTAGGATTTAATCTGGACTTAGATAAATTTAAAGATGTAAGAGTAAGACAAGCAATAAGCCTTGCAGTTAACAGACAGGAAATTATTGATTTAGTATATAACGGGGAAGCAACTGTTACAGGATTTGTAACTCCTGCAATGGGAAGATGGACAATTGACTATGCCAATGAAGATTTATATCAGCAGAATATAGAAAAGGCGAAAAAATTAATGGCTGAAGCAGGATATCCTGATGGATTTGAAACTAAAATAGCTGTTGGTTTATACGATGATATTAGGGCTACAGGAGAAATACTTCAAAAACAATTAGAACAAATAGGCATAAAAGCATCTATTGAAAACCTTGAATCAGGACAATATGTTGATGCTTGGAGCAATAGAACTCATGAAATGATGGCAGGCAGGAACGGTGCAGGTACAGACCCTAACAGAGCAGTAGCGTTTTTCTTCTCTACAAAAGGTTCAGCCAATGTTTGGGGATATTCAAACCCTGAAGTAGATGCATTGTGTGATGAAGGAAAGGTTACAGTTAATGAAGCAGAAAGAGAAGAAATTTACAAAAAAGCTCAAAAAATTGTATTAAATGACAGCCCTAACATTTTTATGGCATCGCCAATGGAATATTTTTTCCAAAGAACTAACATTGAAGGTTTTGAACCATCAACATTTAATGCTGAAAAATTTGATAATATAGTAATAAAATAGTTGTTAATAGAAGGGAATAGAATAAGCACAGCTATATGGCTGGTTTTATTCCCTTTTCATATTTATTAAGGAAGTGATGAAATGAGGTCATATATAATTAGAAGATTATTAGCGCTTATTCCTGTTTTAATAGGCATTAGTTTATGTATATTTTTAATAATGCAGCTGATACCCGGTGATGTTATATCAGGTCTGTTAGGTATAGAAGAAAATCCTGAGCTTAGAGTCCAGTTAGAAAAGAAATTTGGATTAGACCAGCCGTTGTATAAGCAGTATTGGGATTGGATTTCTAAGGTATTGAAGGGCGATTTTGGCAGGTCATTCAGAACTGATAAATCAATATTCCCTGAAATAATGTCTCGTTTTAAAATTACAGCCCAGTTAACATTTATGGCTGCTTTTATATCTTGTTTGATTGGTATACCATTAGGGATATTGTCTGCACTTAAAAGAAATTCATTAATTGACGGAATTATAAGAGTAATAGCGTTGCTTGGAGTATCAGTACCCGGTTTTGCATCTGCAACATTGTTGATATTGTTTTTATCTTTGGTATTTCAGTATTATTCACCGGTTGGATATGTTGGTTTTTTCGAAAATCCATCAATAAATATGCAAATTATGATTTTACCTGCTTTAATACTTGGTACAAGCATGTCAGGTTCAGTAATGAGAATGACTCGTTCGTCTGTTTTGGAAGTTTTAAAGCAGGATTTTATCAAAACTATACGGGCAAAGGGTGCAGCAGAAAAGGTTGTTATATTTAAGCATGCTTTGAGAAACGGTCTCATACCCATTATTACCTTAGTAGGAATGCAAATAGGATCTTTGTTGGGCGGTGCAGTGGTTGCAGAACAGATTTTTTCGATACCGGGATTAGGACTAATGACACTTACTGCCATAAATCAGAGGGACTATCCGGTGGTACAAGGATGTGTATTGTTTATTGCATTCATATACGTAATGGTAAACTTAATAGTAGATATACTCTACACATATGTAGATCCTCGTATAACTTACAAATAGGCAGGTGAGAAAATGAAAACAATCGTCGGAATTTTAAAAGGTATAGACAATATTATTAAAGAATTATTTAAGGATCCAATAGGAAGAATCGGACTTATAGGAGTAATATTAATTATTTTACTGAGTTTATTCGCCGATAAAATAGCGCCTTATGACATAACTGAAATGTTTACAAAGAATAAATTAGCATCACCTGACGGCAAGTTTATTTTCGGGACCGATAATTTTGGCAGAGATGTATTTAGCCGCATCATTTTCGGTGCAAGGGTTTCACTTAAAGTAGGAATCATATCGGTCGGTATAGCAGCAAGCTTTGGACTTCTGTTTGGTGTGATTGCAGGCTATTTCGAAGGAAGGGTCGATAGCTTGATAATGAGATTTATGGATATTTTGTTTGCTTTCCCATCCATATTGTTAGCGTTATTTATAGTGTCTGCATTGGGTCCAAACTTAACAAACACTATGATTGCCATAGGAATTGTCAACACGCCCGTGTTTACCAGGACTGTCAGAGCATCCGTAATATCAGTTAAATCTATGGAATATATAACAAGCGCAAAAAGTATAGGTTTAAAATCTGTAAATATAATTTTAAAACATATAATACCTAATATTTTAGCCCCTTTTACAGTACAAATTACATTGGCATTGTCAGGTGCAATTTTGACAGAAGCATCATTGAGCTTCTTAGGATTAGGTATACAGCCACCGGATCCTTCTTGGGGTTCAATGTTGAATGAAAGCAGAAAATATATGGAAATAGCCCCATGGCTGACAGTTTTTCCTGCAATATTTATAATATGCACCATATTGTCCTTTAACATATTAGGGGACAGTTTAAGAGACGTGCTTGACCCAAAATTAAAGTTGTAGGAGGCTAGCTGTGAGTGATTTACTGAGTATAAAAAATCTTGATATTGAATTAACTACTAAGAGCAGCACTAAGAAATTAGTTGACAATGTAAGCTTTAATGTAGGAAAAAAACAAAGCTACGGGATTGTGGGAGAATCCGGCTGTGGCAAGAGTATAACTGCACTTTCAATTATGCAGCTCTTATCATATCCATTGAAAACAAGCAATGGAAAGATATTATTCCAACCAGAAACGGAAAGCATAGACTTATTAAAGCTTAAAAATAATGAAATCAGAAAATTAAGAGGGAAAGAAATATCTATGATATTTCAAGAACCAATGACAGCATTGGACCCAATCTTTACTATAGAGCAGCAAATAATAGAAACATTAAAATTTCATACCGATTTAAACAAAGCACAAATGAGAGATATGTCATTGAACATGCTTAAAAAGGTAGGCATACCAAGAGCAGAACAAATATTGAAGGAGTATCCCCACCAATTGTCGGGAGGCATGCTGCAGCGTATTATGATAGCCATAGCATTAATATGCAAACCGAAATTATTGATTGCAGATGAACCTACAACAGCGTTAGACGTGACCATTCAAGCTCAAATATTGGACTTAATGAATGAATTAAAAGAATCATATGACACATCAATTATAATGATTACGCATGATTTGGGAGTGATTGCCGAAACATGCGAAAAGGTAGCTGTATTTTATGCCGGTCAAATAGTGGAAGAGACAGATGTTGTAAGTTTGTTTCACAACACTGCACATCCGTATTCTGCAGGACTTCTGAAGGCAGTAACATCTCTTGGAGATAAAAGTAAAAATCTTTATACTATCCCGGGCATGGTTCCCACGGGAGGTTATGCCCCAGTAGGGTGCAGATTTGAAGAACGATGCGATAAAGCAATGGAAATATGCAGAAAAAGAGCCCCTGAATTAATAGAAATAGAAGATGGGCATAAATGCAGATGCTGGCTATACGGTGAAAGTGGTGAGAAAAATGAGTAAAGAATTGTTGAATGTTGAAAATTTAAAAACATACTTCCCTGTTAAATCCGGCGTTTTTAAACAAACAAAAGAATTTGTACATGCAGTGGATGATATCAGCTTTAAAGTAAATGAACAAGAAACATTCGCACTTGTAGGTGAATCAGGCTGCGGAAAGTCTACAACAGGCAGAAGCATACTTAGAATAATTGAACCAACATCAGGTAAAGTAACTTTTAACGATAGAGATATGCTAAAGCTTTCTAAGGAAGAAATGAGAAAAAGCAGAAAGGATATGCAGCTGATTTTTCAGAATCCTTACAGCTCATTAAATCCCCGAATGACAGTAAAAAAGCTGTTGGAAGAGCCGCTTAAAACACATTTTACAATGACTCAGAATGAATTAGACGAACAAGTATTATGGGTTATGGAAAAGGTGGGATTGTCTAAGGAACAGCTTGAGAGATATCCGCATCAGTTCAGCGGCGGACAAAGACAGAGAATAAGCATAGCAAGAGCAATTATAAGCAAACCAAAATTTGTAGTGGCAGATGAACCTGTATCAGCACTTGATGTTTCAATACAATCCCAAATATTAAATTTGATGATTGAGCTCCAGAAAGATTTGAAATTAACATATATATTTATTTCTCATGATTTAAATGTAGTAAGACATATAAGCAACTCAGTTGCGGTTATGTACTTAGGACGCATAGTGGAAACCGGTAAGACGGAAGAAATATTCGAAAATCCAATGCATCCATATACGCAGGCATTGTTATCAGCAGTACCTTCAAAGGATCCGCTCCAAAAGAAGAAAAGGATAATACTTCAAGGTGACGTTCCAAGTCCTGTTAATCCTCCAAAAGGATGCCCGTTATACGCAAGATGCAGTAAGGCCATGGAAATATGCAAGGAAAACAGACCGATTCTAAAAACCATAAATGGTACCCACCAAACAGCGTGCCATTTATAACGAAAAAAATGAGGCAAATATGAAAGAGATAAAGACGTTACAGACGGAAAACAGAAATCCGTCAACCATAAATATAGACAGTGTTTCAACCGTAAATATGCTTCAAATGATAAATAATGAAGATAAGAAGGTAGCATTAGCAGTAGAAAAGGAAATTGAAAATATTTCAAAAGCAGTCGATATAATAGTTGAAAAATTACATAACGGCGGAAGGTTAATTTATGTAGGTGCCGGTACCAGCGGCAGAATAGCAATATTAGATGCTTCTGAATGCCCTCCCACCTATGGTACGGATCCTGATTTAGTTCAGGCA
>DOON01000242.1:296-4514 GCA_003514865.1 Clostridiales bacterium | reverse complement strand
CATTCCCAATAACCTTGCAAAAAGATGGTGATTGGATTTGTGTTCTCATATCGTTCTTATCCTTTTCTGCTTATATTTAGGCGCTTGAGGAAACCACTTTGCTATGATAAAATATAAAGAAATATCGTACATAATCTGCGCAAAATAGTAGTTGAAATTTTACATTTACATATCGAATTTATATGGCAGGAGGCTTATTATGGATTGGTGGAATGTATCGGTATTTGGAGTAATACCTGTGTTGACCGTACTCTTCCTATTTTGTGTTAAGCGAAAGAGTCTTTGGTCTGCGCCTATCATTTCAACCATTTTAGCGGTAATTATTAGCTTAATTGCAATGCCGACTATATTTAAGGGCGGAGAAGCCTCTAATATGTTTTTCAAATTAGTAATACCAGTACATCTTTTAATTACGCTTATTCTTACAGGGGGAGCTTATGGTATATCATTTATCTTGAAAAAGAAAAACCATAACCCATGAGCAAATATTTCCCAACAGCTTAAAATCAATAGATAAGAATTTTGGAGACTTTGTTGTCTGGATGTGCTTTTTATAAGCAACTATAAATTCTGATTTTGCGTGCGGATATATAAATATGAGTTTAATGAGGTAATTATGATAATTCGAGAGTATAAACCGATTGACTGCGCTATTATGGCAAGGCTATTTTATGATACTGTGCACACAATCAACGTAAAGGACTACACGAATGAGCAGATTAATGCGTGGGCTACGGGAAATGTTGATTTGGAAGCATGGAATTGTTCCTTTTTGACCAACAATACTTTAATTGCAGAAATAGACGGGAAAGTTGTCGGCTTTGCTGATATGAATAAAGACGGTTATTTAGATCGGCTTTATGTTCATAGGGATTTTCAGCGCAAGGGTATTGCTTCAGCTTTGGTAAATGAATTAGAACGACTTGCACGAAAAGATGGCTTACTCAACTTTGAAACATATGCATCAATTACTGCTAAACCATTTTTTGAAAAACATGGGTATGCGGTTGAAGCAGAAAATAAAGCTATAAGAAATGGTATTACTTTGGTGAACTATAAAATGGTTAAGCATTGTTAAATTTTAGTTCACAATTTTCTTACATGGAGGATTAGTCTATGACAGATGAAAATATAGCTTATTATTTTAAGGAGAGTGACAATTTGAAGAATATAACTAAAAGACCATTTATGATTCTTTCGGATTTTTTAGCAGTATATAAGTTTATGATTGATATTTATGAAAAGGACTGGAGAAATGGTGTGCCGGCACCATTCTTGGAGTATGCACTTTCTTCTGAATGGTCAGATAAAACAATGAGCTACAGGAACATGATATGGGAATGACGGCAACCTCAGACTCAATATTTTTAAGGGGCAGAATGCAGTAGCTGATGCTGCTATAAGTGCCGGCTTTGAGAAAACGAGTGAACATGTTGATATGATTTTTGATTTTGATAAGTAATTAAGTTATATGTTGCCAGAAGGCTTCAGTTTTGTGGAACCCGGTAAATTTGACATGGAAAAAGCATTGATATGCTGCTGGAAAGGTTTCGATCATGAAAAGGAGGGACCTTGGAATGGCGATGTTGATTGTGGGCATCATCTATATACTTCACCTCATGCAACGCCCGCTTATCCTGTAGCAATCAAAAATGAAGCGGGTGATTATGTATGTTGGGCAGGTATGTGGTGGACGCCTGAGAATAATCTTGCATATATGGAGCCGCTTTGCACAGTTCCTGAATATCGTCACAAAGGTCTTGCAGCTGCAGCATTATCTGAAATGTACAGAAGGATGAAGCCGCTTGGTGCAACACACATGACAGGCGGAGGTAGTCCATTTTATAGTTCAATTGGGTATGAACCAATGATTACATGGACATACTGGCAAAAAAATAATCTTGTATGGGTGAATGTTTGGGTCATTATGAGGTTAGAATTTGAGGAGGAGAAATTTTGAATATACAACTTGTTTATGAACCCCCAACAGCACAAGACTATGTGAGTCTTCGGTTGCGTTCCGGGATGGGAAATAAAGACTTGAAGAGAAGTCAGATTGCCCTGGAGAACTCCTTGTTTACTGTATCCATATATGATGAACAAAAATTGGTTGGGTTTGGCAGAGTAGTTGGTGACGGCGGTATAACCTATGTAGTGAGCGATATTATGGTAGATGAAGGATATCGGCGAAAGGGTTTTGCAGAAAGGATTATGAAAGCGATAGACAGTTATTTTGAAGAAAATACACATGAGGATAGCTATATTTGTCTGATAGCAAATCGCCCTGCGGATTTGCTTTATTATAAACATCGATTCAGGTATTTACCGGAAGACAGATGCGGGATGCTGCGGGATCAGTCACATGTAAAAGGAGCGAATAATGAAAAATGAAGAGATAGTATGTTATTGTTCAAGGGTTACGAAGGCACAGATATTAGATGCATTAGATAATGGTGCAAAGACGTTAAATGATGTCAGGAAGATGACAGGTGCCTGTACTTTAGGAAAATGCAAAGAGCTAAGTCCAACAGGAAAGTGTTGCTCTCCGGAAATTGTTGATATTATTGAGCAATATCAAAAAAGAAATTAGAATTTGTAAGTGTACATTATATAACGAAGCCATTNNAGGTGTCTCTTGTGAGATAGGAGAAATAATTTCTAAATGCTAATTTGGGAGAGTCATAAAATAATAAGGGTTTAATTTGCATAGCCTAGTTGCTTTGAAAATAATCGAGCAAGTTTGATACAAATAATATGGGGGATAATAAATTGAAAGATTTTGATAGAGATAATATGTTGTTTTCGCTTTGTGGTCTGAATTGTGGACTATGTCCCATGCACTTAGGCAATTATTGTCCGGGCTGCGGAGGTGGTGATGGTAATCAGGGATGTCCTATTGCAAGGTGCAGTTTGGAGCACAACAAGGTTGAGTATTGTTTTCAATGTGATGAATTTCCGTGTGATAAATATGATGGAATAGACGAATACGACTCCTTTATCACACACCGTAATCAAAAGAGTGATTTAAGAAAGGCGGCAGAAGTGGGCATTGATTCATACAATACAGAACAACTAAAAAAGATTGAAATTCTTAAATATTTACTTAAAAATTATAATGACGGGCGAAGAAAAACATTTTATTGTATGGCAGTAAATCTTTTAGACTTATACGTAATTGAGGATATCATTAAGCAGGTTGAGAATAATGTAGAATTAAATAGTTCGACCATGAAAGAGAAATCTGTTTATGTTGTAGAACTATTTCGATATGCTGCAGGACAGAAAAATATAGAATTAAAGCTACGTAAGAAAGGTTGACAAGAGCGGATAAATTCAATAAAGGTTTTTACTTGCAGATGAGCTGACAGTTAGGTATAAAAACAAACTACATATAAAAATCAGCACGAACGATTCGTTCGTGCTGATTTTTAGTTATAGTTAGCAAGCATAATTAGATGAAACATAAAAGCAAGCAATACGAATTATAGACAACTTAAATTACACAACATACGCCATATAACGAACGAAAATAAATAATTATTTTAAAAACATCACATATCCTATTGACATGCATTTTTATATTTGCTATCATATGCTTGTCTACTTAATAACTAAAAAGAGGATGGCTATTATGAACTTTGAAGTTAGAAGAGTTTATGTGGAAAAAAAACAGGAATATAACACAGAAGCTTTAAATTTGAAAAATGAATTTGTCGAAAATTTGCAGCTGCATAATTTAAAAAATGTTCGTGTATTAAACAGATACGATGTTTCGCACATCAGTGAAGAGGATTTTAAAAAAGCAGTTGGAACGGTATTTTCCGAGCCAAACCAGGATTGTGTCCATGAGGATATAAGTATGGAGGGCAATAGATTTGCCGTGGAATTTTTGCCGGGGCAGTATGACCAAAGAGCTGATTCAGCGGCGCAATGCATTCAGATAGTTACCGGAAAGGAAAAGCCTGTCGTAAAATATGCAAGGGTTATTGTGCTTGAAGGGGAGCTGTCAAAGGAAGAGATAGAAAAAATTAAGAAGTATTACATAAATCCTGTAGATTCAAGGGAAGCATGGCTATCAGTGCCTGCAGATCTGGATGAGGTATACCCTGAAGCTGTGCAGGTAGAGACTGTGTCAAATTTCATATACAAATCTGATAAAGAATTGGAGGAGTTCCGAATTGAAAGGGGCCTTGCCATGAGTTTTGAGGATTTGTTTTA
>DOON01000242.1:0-237 GCA_003514865.1 Clostridiales bacterium | reverse complement strand
TTTTTGTCAGGAATATTTTAAAAACACGGAAAAGAGAAACCCCACCATCACTGAGGTAAAGGTTATTGACACATATTGGTCGGATCACTGCAGACATACGACATTTTCTACAATAATTGAAAATGTTGAATTTGAGCAGGGAAAAACAACGGATGTAATTAAGAACACATATGAGCAGTATTTAAAATCAAGAAAATACGTATATGAGGGCGGCTCAAGAGATATGACCCTTATGGA
>DOON01000092.1 GCA_003514865.1 Clostridiales bacterium | reverse complement strand
GCAATAGTTAAAATGAATAAAATCAGCATTATTGGTCTGAACAATGAAAAGTCATCGCTTATTAAAGAGATAATGGATTTAGGGGTTGTTGAAATAAGCTCGCAGGATATGAAGCTTGTTGATCCTGAATGGNNGTTCTGGGCTATGATGCTAAAATTTCTAAGATCACGGAAGTGATTGCAAGTCTTGACAAATATGATACAAGCAAAAGGCCTCTTTTTAGTACACGAAAGACTGTAACCTCGAAGGAGTTTGAAGAAAAAATATCAAACAATGAAATTATGGAGGAAAACGTAGTTCGAGTTCTTGGGATGAATAAGTCCCTCAATGAACTGAGTACGGAAGAGAATAAAACAGAAACAGCAATAATGAGTTTGATGCCGTGGTCAGGATATAATGTGCCTTTGGAATTAGNNAGAGACAAAGTATACAAGCATAATCACCGGGGTTGTTCCGGGTATTGTAGAAATTGAAAAATTAATAAGTGATCTGGAACAAAAAACAGACAGATGTGTTTTAAGAGTAGTAGGAAGCGATAAAGATCAGCATTATATTTCTGTTATATGCCTTATTTCAGAAAAAGAAGATGTGCATGAAGTGTTGAAACAATATGGATTTAATACTGTACCTTTTAAGGATTTGAAAGGAACTGCGTCTGAAAATATAGTTATTTATGAAAAAAAGTTAAAGGAAATATCTGATAAAAGAGAAGAAGTCGAAAAAAATATAACAGAATTCGTTCCATATAAAGGAGAAATACAAATTCTGTATGATCATTTGGTCATTGAAAGGGATAAAAACAAAATACTGAGCAACATGCTTAGAACAGACACTACATTTTATATAGAGGGATGGATACCGGAGGCTTCCGGACAAAGTGTAGATAAGATATTAAATATGTATCAGTGCTGGCATGAAATCAAGAAGCCGGAAGAAGGAGAGTCGTTTCCAATATTGCTCGACAACAGTTCTTTTGTTCAGCCGTTTGAATCTGTTACAGAATTATACAGCCTCCCCTCATCATCCAACATTGATCCCACCGCCGTGATGTCTCCTTTTTATATATTGTTCTTTGGAATGATGCTTGGAGACGTTGGTTACGGGGCTATAATGTCAATTGCATGCTTTATGGTGCTGAAGAAATACAACATAGAGGGCAATCTTAAAAAAATGCTTAAGATGTTCTTCTACTGCGGGATATCTACAATGTTTTGGGGAGCAATGTTTGGCAGCTGGTTCGGAGACGGAATAACTGCCGCGGCAAAAGTTTTGTTCAACGCGGACTTTGTTATAAAGCCAGTTATGCTTAATCCTATAGAAGAGCCTATTACAGTGCTTATCATATCATTTGTATTCGGATTGATTCACTTATTTGCAGGAATGGGCATGAAGGCATACATGCTCATAAGAGATGGACATCCGTTAGATGCATTCTTTGATGTAGGCCTGTGGTATCTGTTTATAATAGGTCCAATATTGTGGCTTGCTGGTGGAGCGATTCCGACAGCGGCAGCAGTGGGAAAATGGATGACGATACTGTCAGCAGCAGGTCTCGTTCTCACACAGGGCAGAGAAAAGAAAGGTATCATAAGCAAATTAATAAGCGGAATTTTGGCTCTTTACGGAATAACAGGATACTTAAGCGACGTTCTGTCATATTCTAGACTTCTTGCTTTAGGACTTGCAACAGGAGTAATATCATCGGTTCTTAGCATTATAGGTTCAATGGGCGGAAGCGGGATATTAGGAAAAATATTGTTTATAGCAGTATTTTCGTTTGGTCATCTTTTCAACTTTGCAATTAACGGATTAGGTTCGTTTGTACACGCCGCAAGACTTCAATACGTGGAGTTTTTTGGGAAGTTCTACGATGGCGGCGGAGATGCATTTAATCCGCTCATAAAGAAAACAAAATATATTAAAATCATTAATGATTAATTTTAAGGAGGATATTTAAATGAATGAATTATTTTCAAGCGGAAGTTTTTTAGCAATTTTGGGTGCTTCAGTATCAGCTATTGCAGGTATAGGAAGTGCTATAGGGGTTGGTATCGCAGGTTCGGCTGCCTCAGGAGTTGTAGCTGAAGATCCTAAAAAATTCGGTTCTACACTGATGCTTCAGGCACTGCCTGGAACACAGGGGATTTACGGACTTCTTATTGCATTTATAATTTTGAATAAAATAGGATTGCTTGGCGGAAACCTGGCGGATCTCACAACTGCGCAAGGAGGCTGGTTTTTAGCTGCTTCACTTCCTGTAGGTATTGTTGGACTTGTTTCTGCAATCCATCAGGGAAAGGTAGCTGCATCAGGTATCATGCTGGTTGGAAAGAGACCGGAAGAAATAGCAAAAGCGATGGTTTATACAGCAATGGTTGAGACATATGCAGTTTTGGCACTTCTTGCATCATTCCTTATGGTAAATGGAATAGCGCTTTAAAAAAATAAGATGTAAAAAATTTATATAAGGATGTGAAGCAATGAGCATTGAAAATATAACGGCAAACATTTTAAATGAAGCAAGGCACAATGCGGAAGCTTCTCTCATGAATGCTGATAAAACAAAAAATGAAATTATAGACAATGCTAGAAAGGAAGCTGATGTTTTAAAAAATGCAGCTGCCGAAAAAGCGGTAAAGGAAGCTGAAAGCTTAAAGAGCAGAAAAATATCTGCCGCAGAGCTTCAGGGCAGGAAGATGATGCTTTCCGCAAAGCAGGAAGCAATCAGGAAAAGCTTTCAGAAAGCTCTTGAAAAGCTTAAGTCAATGCCTGAGGAAAAATATATTGATTTTCTTACAAATCAAATTACAAAGGTTCCTTATGAAGACGGCATGATTATTTTAAATAAATCAGACAGAGAGAAAATCGGAGAAAAATTAATCAAATCCATAAACGATAATCAATTGAAATCTGATAAATTTTCATTGAGCAGTGAAACTTCAAATTCAAGCGGAGGCTTTATTCTGAGAAGTGGTTCAGTTGAAATCAACAGCACTTTTGAGACCATTCTTGACTCTGTCAAGGATGAGCTGACAAATGAAGTTGCAAATGCACTGTTTAAATAAATTTCCTGCCGGAAAGGAGGAATGACTTTGGCAAAAATTAAGGATACAGATTATTTATTTTCCACTGCTCGCGTTCGAAGTGTTGAGAAAAACATGCTCACACGTGAGAGAGCGGAAAAAATGATAGATGCAAAAACAACGGAAGATGCCCTTAGAGTATTGGAAGAAATAAGCTACGGATACAGCAATGAGGTTGTA
>DOON01000313.1:17250-17476 GCA_003514865.1 Clostridiales bacterium | reverse complement strand
ATTGAAAATTAAAAATTAATAAATTAATTTAAGTGCAATCAATGACGATTATCTAAATAGAATTAAAATTGATGGTATAGGCAAGGAAACTATATCTGAACATGAATGATACATAAGAAACCAACTGCATGAGGATATAGCAAACGACCAAATAAGTTTGAAAGAGTATATGAACACGTTTACAGGTGAGTCAGTAAAGAAAAGTAAGTAAATAACCGCTTTAGCG
>DOON01000313.1:11275-17200 GCA_003514865.1 Clostridiales bacterium | reverse complement strand
ATTCAGTGAGCCTTAAGGCTCAAGCCAGTACCATGCCCTTATAGGGCAAGAGCAAACCACCGGCTGAGCCGGTGGTCATGATTCTTTGGCAGAAATTATTTAGCTGCCCATATTTCAATTTCTAATTTTATTTCCTCTAGCCCTAAGGCATTTATATAAGCAACAGTCATCGAAGGGAACGGTTTACCAAAGAAACCATAATCTGTTCCTGACGCACCTGAAATCAGAAGCACAAAGCCGTCATGGTACTGATAGAGGAAATGAAACCATAAAAGCATACTTTCATTCATTTCCCATGCCTTGATTAGCTCTTCATCAGTCAGGTCACACGCCTGAGCGGCGCTGTGCATTTCCACATAATCATTCAGCGCCTTAACCGTATCAGCTACTACAGCACGGAACAATTCTTCCTTTCCCTTAAATTTTTTGTACAACGCATCTGTGTTAACTCCCGCATCCTCACATATTGTAAACAATGAAGCCCTTTCAAACCCATGGGCAAGAAATTCTTTTTTTGCGCTCTCCATAATAGCGGGTCAATGGAGAGATCCGGTTTTGACATTTGCTGTTTTTGCGGCAATATTTGTAATATTACTTCCAATGCAGGACAATATAAAATCATTTAAATCAATAGTGCCGGTAACCCCTGATTTTTTAAAAATATCAGCATTGTGAGGGCAGCTTACAATTGCCACAGTGTTCTGAATATGAAGTACATTCTTACATAATTCGCAAATTACGAAATTTTCTGAATCAAAAGATGACATGGCTATTGCCATATCAAATTTTTGAGTTCTTATCTCTTCCAATATCAATATATCTGCACTGTTTCCTATTAGCACATTGAGCTCTTCGTATTGGCCTGCCAGCTGTTGGCAATAATTTGAATCCTTATTTAAAACGGTCACCTGATGCTTTTTATCCAAAAGCGAATTAATTATATACAATGATTGTGTGCCGTTACCGGCAATCAAAATCTTCATAATGACATCTCCCTTCTAAATGCTTCCAGCCATAAATCCGAAGAATGCAATGTTTTTATTTCAAGTTTAGCATATGTGTCTCTGTATCTTGAATCGGTCAATCCGGCATATACATGCTCAACATGATAAATTTTTTTTGAGATTAATGATAAAAAAATGTTGAGAACATCATTTCCCGTAACCGCAATCAGTGCATTTGCATTTTGAATTCCGGCTTCCGCCAAAACACCTGAGTCGTTAACATCCCCATTAAAGGTAAATCCGTTATAGCGGTCGGGCAGTTTTTCAAAAGCAGTTATGTTATGGTCAATTATAGTAACTTCGTTTTCTTCCGCCAATTTTCCTGCCAGTGCGGCTCCTAAAGTTCCGCAGCCGGCTATAATTATATAACAGGTATTTTTTTTAATACCAAACATATTATTATCTCCCTTCCTCTGTCAAAATTGTACCGATGACATCTTTAGCGAAAGGATAACGCAGATTAATCATAAATTCAATATTTTTTACATCAAGATTTCTGTCAATACATTAAGATTTAATAAATAAAAATCAGATTCTGACGATTTCCAAATTTTTTTATATATCTTAACGGAATCTTAATGCTGTGATTAAAATTATAATACTATTTTGATACATGCAATGCTATAATGTTACAATTAATATCAAAAAGGAGCGTGGTATTATGGCAATCTGTCAAACAGATTCTGTTACTCTGATGGAACAGCTATCCAATATGCCGTCAGGACAAGAACGGGGCAAGCTGAGAATATATTTTGGTTATGCGGCAGGTGTTGGTAAAACATATGCCATGCTAAATGATGCACATGAAGCTAAATCAAGCGGTGTTGATGTGGCAGCCGGTTATATTGAGCCGCATGCCCGTCCGGAAACAATTGCTCTTTTAGCAGGACTGGAAACATTGCCTCCTCTGAAGCTTTCATACAAAGGAATTCAACTAAGAGAATTTGATCTGGACAGGGCACTCCAAAGAAAGCCTGAGCTTATTCTCGTTGATGAGCTGGCGCATACAAATGCTGCAGGCTGCCGTCATAAAAAAAGATATCAGGATGTTGAAGAGCTGCTTCAGGCGGGCATTGACGTTTATACTACCATCAATGTGCAGCATATTGAAAGCTTAAATGACATAGTTGAAGCTATTACAGGAATTTATGTCCGGGAACGTATCCCGGATGGTGTATTTGACAATGCAGATCAAATTGAGTTGGTTGATATCGAACCAAATGATCTCATAGAAAGATTGAACAAAGGGAAAATATACAGCGAAAATCAGGCTCAAAGGGCTTTGGGAAATTTTTTTACCAGAGAAAAGTTAATCGCTCTGCGTGAAATTTCACTGCGAAAAGCCGCAGATCAGGTCAACAGAATCGCAATTCAGGGGGAATCTGAAAAAAACAACAATCCCTATACCAACGAGCATATTTTAGTATGTCTGTCTCCCTCTCCGTCCAATGAGCGTGTTATTCGCACAGCCGCAAGAATGGCTGAGGCCTTTCACGGCACATTCACGGCATTATTTGTAGAAACTCCGGGGAATAAAGAACCGGAAGACAAAAACATGACGGCACTTAGAAAGAATTTAAGGTTGGCGGAGCAGCTCGGAGCTCAAATTTCAACAGTGTATGGAGAGGATATCTCTGGGCAGATTGCAGAGTATGCCAAAGTGAGCCGCGTGTCGAAAATTGTGATGGGACGTTCGGCACACTCAAAAAGATGGTGGAAAGCAAATTTTGTCGACAGGCTTACAGAGCTGGCACCTGCCATTGACATATATATCATTCCGGACACGCAGCCTTCTATTAAAGAACATTCTTTTAAGATATCTAAACCAAGGTTATCTATTGCAGATACGTCTAAGGCAATTACAATTTTAGTGCTTTGCACCCTAATAGGATTTTTGTTTGATTACCATAATTTCAGCGTGGCAAATATTATCACAGTATACAACCTGGGAGTTCAATTAAATGCGGTTGTAACTAAAGGACGGTTATACAGTGCTATTTCTTCTGTACTGAGTGTATTGATTTTCAACTACTTTTTCACTGAACCACGATATTCCTTGCATGCATTTGACCCGGGCTATCCTGTTACTTTTCTGATTATGCTTTCGGCGGCTCTGATTACCAGCACATTAACAAAGCAGATTCAGGAGCAGGCACGTCAATCCGCACAGAAAGCCTACCGCACGGAAGTACTTCTGGAAACAAGTCAAAAATTACAACAGGCAAAAGATAAGGAAGATATTTTGGTAGAAACAGCACATCAGATGGTAAAATTATTAGATCGTACAATTGTCGTATATTTAGCTGATCAGGATCGTTTGTCAGAACCCATGGTTTTCTCCGATGAAAGCAAAGCGAAAATCGCCTCACAAGGTTATATTGACAAGCAGGAACGTGCGGTTGCGGAGTGGGTCTTTAAGAATGATAAAAGGGCGGGTGCTACCAGCGACACGCTTTCAGCTGCACGATGCCTTTATTTAGCAGTGCGAAGCGGAGGCAGGGTACTGGCTGTTGCAGGAATTGCAATGGATCGTGATGCCCCTCTTGAAGCTTTTGAAAAGAGTATTTTCATTGCAATGCTGGGAGAATGCGCTTTAGCTCTAGAAAAAGAACTGCTTAGAGAAACGCAGCAGAAGATTTCCATGCAGATGCAGCAAGAGCAGTTGCGCGCAAACCTGCTTAGAGCAATTTCACATGATTTGCGTACACCTCTTACAAGTATTTCAGGAAATGCCGGAATCCTGATGGGCAATGAAAAGGTACTGAGTGAAGAACAGAGAAAAGGACTTTATGCAGATATCTATGATGATTCCATCTGGCTTATTAATCTTGTGGAGAATCTGCTGTCAATTACACGAATCGATAACGGGACAGTAAGCTTAAATATGCAGCCCGAACTTCTTGATGAGGTTATTTCGGAGGCAATGCACCATGTTGACCGGAACAGTACGGACCATCATATCAAGACGGTTCTAAGCGACGATTTTCTTATGGCAAAAATGGAATCTCAGCTTATAATGCAGGTAATAGTAAATATTATTGATAATGCAATTAGGTATACACATAAGGGGTCCAATATAACAATAACTGCCGAAAAGGATGAACAATATATTCGTGTGGAAATTGCTGATGACGGCTCAGGTATTTCAGATACAGCAAAAGAGAAATTATTTGATATGTTTTTTACAGCTGATAATGTTCGCGGGGATGGACGCCGCGGCCTTGGACTGGGGCTTTCCTTATGCAAATCCATTATACTTGCCCACGGCGGTAATATCTATGTTAAAGACAATGATCCGAAAGGAACAATATTTGGTTTTACTTTGCATGCGGAGGAGGTAAATTTGAATGAATAAGCCTTTGATTTTGGTTATAGAAGATGATAAAGCAATACGAAAGCTGATTACCACCACACTGGAAACACAGGGATATCTTTATCATACGGCGGAAACAGGCGGTGCATCTTTGTTTGAGGCTGTTTCAAAACAACCTGACATTATTATTATGGATTTAGGATTGCCTGATATGGATGGAGTGGAAATCATCCGCAATGTGAGGGAATGGTCAAATATTCCGATTATTGTAGTTAGTGCCCGCAGTGAGGATAAGGATAAAATCAATGCATTGGATGCGGGAGCAGATGACTATCTTACAAAGCCTTTCAGCGTGGATGAGCTGCTTGCAAGGCTTCGGGTAAGCCTGCGACGTGTTCGCTACGACAGTGAAAAATTGATGAAAGATTCGACAATTTTTATCAATGGCAGCCTTAAAGTTGATTATGCCGCTGGATGTGTCTATATGGATGATGAGGAAGTCCATCTTACTCCTATTGAATATAAGCTCATCTGCCTGTTGGCCAGAAATATAGGAAAGGTTCTTACCCACAATTTCATACTGAATGAAATATGGGGAAACTATGCCAGCGATATACCCGCACTGCGCGTATTTATGGCAACATTGCGAAAGAAGATTGAAGCAGATCCGTCTCAGCCTAAATACATTCAAACACACATTGGTGTCGGATACAGAATGCTTCGTGTTGCTGAAGATTGAAGACTAGAGCGTCCTCTGTGCCTGCAAAGGCATAGAGGACGCTTTTTAAACCGAAAAACCTGCCTGAATAATTATCTTAATACTATATTAATCCTACCAAGCAAACCCATACACCACTCTAATGATTATAGTGTTACAATGTTCAAGAATACAGCTGAAACAGGAGGAAAATAATATGGATGTTTTAATGCTCGCTGTTTTTGCAATAAGCTTTTTATTAATTAAGCTTCTTGCGGACTGGTGCCGGCGACAGATCGAGAAATCGTAGAGGAGGTTACGTATTTATGATAGTTTTAGGAATTTTAATTTTTGCATTGGGAGCATACCTGTTGTATGCCTTAGTCAATCCGGAAAAATTCTAAAAGAAAGGCGGAGAAAAATAATGTTGCAAATAATTTTGATTTTGGCAGCTTTTGTTGCCCTTATTATACCAATTGGAAAATACCTGTATCATGTCGCGGAGCTTCAACGCACGTTCGCAGATCCGGTATTTGACAGGCTTGACAATTCTATTTATCGTGTATGCGGCGTCGACAAAGAAGAAATGAGCTGGAAGAACTATGCGATGTCCATGCTGGTCACCAATGCTGTGATGGTATTGATTGGATACTTTATCCTGAGAATTCAGGAAGCTCATATTTTAAATCCCAACGGGATCGGAGGCATGGAGCCGACTCTGGCCTTCAATACGATAATCAGCTTTATGACAAACACAAACCTGCAGCACTACTCCGGAGAATCCGGGCTTTCATACCTCAGCCAGATGACGGTAATCACCTTTATGATGTTCACTTCCGCGGCTACCGGTTTTTCTGTCGCAATGGCCTTTATGAGGGGATTAGCCGGGAAAACACATACTGTTGGAAATT
>DOON01000313.1:8557-11269 GCA_003514865.1 Clostridiales bacterium | reverse complement strand
TGGATCTTGTGCGTATTACCACAAGAGTTTTACTGCCGCTCTCAATTATTGGAGGGGTGTTTCTCGTATCTCAGGGAGTACCGCAGAATTTATTGCCAAACATTACTGTGCATACAATTGAGGGAGGATATCAGGATATTGCCATGGGGCCTATCGCTTCCTTAGAAATTATCAAGCATCTTGGCACAAACGGCGGCGGCTTCCTTGGATCCAACTCTGCAACTCCGCTGGAAACTCCCAACATCGTTTCTAATATGGCCGAAATGCTTTCTATGATGGTGATTCCAGGCGCTTGCGTTATTGTCTTTGGTCATATGGTGCATAACGGCAAAAAAGAAAAGACAAACGGAATGAAAAAAAGAATATGGTTCGGAAGCGAGGCAAAGCCGATTTTTGCGGTGATGTCAATCATCTTTATTGTTGGCTTAGCGGTATGCCTTGCTGCGGAAAGTGCAGGCAACCCGGTTCTTGAAAAGGCCGGGCTGAACCAAAGCATGGGAAGCATGGAAGGTAAGGAGGTTCGCTTTGGTGTAGTACAATCTGCCGTATTCACTACCGTCACTACCGCATTTACAACAGGAACCGTCAACAATATGCATGATACGCTCACTCCTTTGGGCGGAGCGGTACCCTTAATGAATATGATGCTTAATGTGGTTTTTGGCGGCAAGGGAGTCGGTCTCATGAACATGATTCTTTATGCCATCTTAGCGGTATTCATCTGCGGGTTGATGATTGGCCGTACGCCGGAGTATCTCGGAAAAAAGATTGAAGGCAAGGAAATGAAACTTACAGCCTTGTGTATTATAATTCATCCGCTGCTTATATTGACTTTTTCGGCATTGGCTGTAGCTGTACCTGAGGGTGTGGCGGGAATTACAAATCCGGGATATCATGGGCTGACTCAGGTACTGTATGAATTTTCATCAGCTGCAGCCAATAATGGTTCAGGATTTGAAGGACTTGCGGACAATTCATATTNNAATCGGTCGGAACACTTAAAACAGATACCGGGACTTTCACCATTTCATTGCTCATGGTGGTTCTGATTATTGCTGCACTTACCTTTTTCCCGGTTATGGTACTTGGCCCGATTGCAGAACATCTGACACTATGGAATTAAGGAGGCTATATTTATGAGTAAAGAAATCAAGAAAAAATTTATTACCGGAGATATATTGAGAGATTCCGTCAGAGGAGCTTTCATAAAACTGAATCCAAGATATATGATAAAAAATCCTGTCATGTTTGTTGTGGAAACCGGTTTTTTCATAACGCTGCTCCTCAGCTTTTCGCCCGGATTGTTTGGCGATGAAGAAACAAATCTTCGAATTTACAACGTAATGGTAGCCGCTATTCTCTTTATAACGCTATTGTTCGCAAATTTTGCGGAAGCAGTGGCTGAAGGACGTGGCAAAGCACAGGCCGAGAGTCTCAAAAAAACTCAGACTGACATGAAGGCCCGCATAATAACTGAAGGAGGAACAGAAACCATCATAAGTGCAAGTGCTCTGAAAAAGGGGGATGTTGTCCTCGTCAGGTCCGGAGAAATCATCCCCAACGACGGCGAAGTAATTGAAGGAATCGCCTCTGTGGATGAGTCTGCAATCACCGGAGAATCTGCACCTGTAGTGAAAGAGAGCGGTGGTGACTTCGCATCCGTTACAGGAGGAACAACAGTAGTGAGCGACTGGCTTAAAATCAGTATTACATCAAATCCAGGTGAATCTTTCCTTGATAAAATGATTTCACTTGTTGAAGGAGCTTCACGCAAAAAGACACCGAATGAAATTGCTCTGAATACATTGCTTGTCAGCTTAACAATTATATTTTTGATTGTAATCGTGACTCTTTATCCGATTGCTGTTTACAGTGGTGTGCGCCTGCAAGTTTCCACCTTGATTGCTCTGACAGTATGTCTGATTCCGACAACCATCGGCGGTCTTCTTTCAGCAATTGGTATTGCCGGTATGGACCGTGTTACACGCTTTAATGTCATTGCAATGTCCGGTAAGGCGGTTGAGGCTTGCGGCGACGTAGATACTATGATCTTGGACAAAACAGGAACAATTACTTACGGAAACAGAATGGCTTCACAGTTCATTGCGACAGAAAATACACTTGAGCAGGAACTTATCCGGAATGCCGTTATCAGCTCTTTGCAAGATGATACTCCGGAAGGCAGGTCAATTGTAGAATTGGGATACAGCCTAAGCGGAAACCGTCAGGAAACTATGCCGGGCACGGAATTTATCATATTTACCGCACAGGAAAGAATCAGCGGTGTGAATTTGCCGGACGGCACCAAGATTCGCAAGGGTGCGTATGATGCCATCTGCAGCTATGTTCAAGAGCTTGGAGGCAAGATACCGAAGGATCTGGATGAAAAGGTAAGGGATGTTTCAAAGCTTGGCGGAACTCCGCTTGTAGTCTGCTCCGGAAGCCCGATTTATGGTGTGATATATCTTAAGGATACAGTCAAGCCCGGGCTTACAGAGCGTTTTGAAAGGCTCAGGTCCATCGGCATCAAGACTGTTATGTGTACAGGAGACAATCCGCTGACTGCCGCCACTATTGCCCATGAAGCGGGGGTAGACTGCTTTATTGCCGAATGCAAACCGGAGGATAAGATCAAAGTCATCAAGGCTGAGCAGAGGGAAGGAAAAGTCGTAGCCATGACCGGAGACGGAACAAATGATGCTCCTGCACTGG
>DOON01000313.1:0-8505 GCA_003514865.1 Clostridiales bacterium | reverse complement strand
GGAAAGCAGCTTTTAATCACACGAGGTTCGCTGACTACCTTCAGCATTGCCAATGATGTGGCAAAGTACTTTGCAATTATACCGGCCATGTTTATGGCGGTAATACCACAGATGAAAATGTTGAACATTATGGCGTTATCTACATCATACAGTGCAATACTTTCTGCCCTGATTTTTAATGCGGTTATTATTCCGTGCCTGATACCGTTGGCCATGAAAGGAGTTAAATACAAACCGCAGCGATCCGAAAGGATGCTCTCGAGCAACATGATGATTTACGGCTTGGGCGGAATTGCCGCTCCCTTCATCGGTATAAAAGCAATTGATTTAATAATCACCCCATTATTAGTGGTGATTGGACTATAAAACAGTAACTTTCGGGAGGTATTAATATGAAAATTTTTTTTGAATATATTAAAAAACCATTTTTAGTGACGCTGCTCCTTACATTAATGTGTGGGCTGGCTTATCCTTTACTGCTGACGGGAATAAGTCAAATTGTTTTTCCGATTCAGTCCAATGGGAGTTTAATAAAGATAGATGGTAAGGCAGTAGGCTCAGAGCTTGTAGGCCAGAATTTTACGGATGCGCGTTTTATGAAATGCCGTCCGTCTGCGGTAAACTATAACACATATACACAGGAGGAAAAAGAAAACGGAAGTTATTCGGGAATTGGCTCAGGTTCTGATAACTATGCTGCAACAAATCCTGATTTACTGAAACGTGTGGAAAAAGATATTGAAAGTTTTTTGGATGAAAATCCTTCTGTTAAAAAAGAGGATATTCCGACCGACTTACTGACTGCTTCGGGTTCAGGTCTTGATCCTCATATAAGCCCTAAGTCCGCTGAAATACAAGTTCCGGCGCTGATGGAAGCAACAGGGTTATCAGAAGATACTATTAATGAAATTATAAAAAACAATACACAAGGCAAATTTCTGGGTATCTTCGGAGAAGAAACAGTCAATGTATTAAAAGTCAACCTGCAGATAGCGAAGAAAATCGGGATTATTTCCGCCGAAGATTAAAGCTGACAACTGAAATTTTATGATATTAGGAATCAAAAAGCCTTGCGAGACAGTAATAAGATATTGTTCCTCAAGGCTTTGGAATCGCTGTATTGATAGGGTATTAAAAGTAACAATAATATGCTAGTATTAATGTAGAACCCTTAGCTTACTAAATATATTGGGCTCGGCAAGATGTTATTTTGCTTTATAATCATGCCACAAGTTGGATAGGCGTAGTGTGGATTATTTTATTTCCTATAAAGAAAACTTATTTTTAATAATCAATGCTGCTTCTTCCGGCGAAAGTTCCGTATTATTTATCCTGATATAATTTTCTTTTGTTATTTCTCCCTCATATGAATTCAGACGGTATTTTGATTCCAAGCTCCTGAATAAAGTTNNCGATTTTCAGTTTTATTTCTTTCTATGCGCAGTTCATAATCTGCCTCTAGTTCAACAAAATATACTTCTGCACCCTTGGAAGCAAACAGCTCTTCAACATAACTAATATAATTCCAATCATCTTGACTATCAAACGCCCACATATATGTGAAAATCATCCCGTATTCTTCACTGTTTGAAAATGCTTCAAATATTTCTTTTCTGAATAGGTTAATCAATCTGCTTCTCTCTTTGGGTAAGTTTTCAAACAAATCATTTACTATGTCGATTGTCATATGATTATGAAATAATTTTAAATCAGTAATTTTTGAAAGCTCCTGACCCACCGTCATTTTACCGACTGCATGTGGCCCAAAGATAATAATTAATTTCATATAATCCCCCTATAGTGTTTAATATTAAAGCTTCTGGCCTATATACATAGCATGCTCGGAATAACTCAGCAATTCGTCTCGTTCACATAATTGCTCAGCAATTTCCAACCATTTATCTATTACTTCCTGAGGTTGATTGAGGATATTTAGTTCGCATGGAGCAAGAATGCCTTCCTGACCGAAAAGATGCTTCTTTTCAAGATGAAACTTATCCATGAATGGAATGATGCTTTTTTGGTCAATGAAAAATGCTTTTGTAAATGCATCTCCGGCATAGGATTTTCCCTTTAAAACAGATTTTTAAAATTCTACCGCTATTTACCATAATAGTCAATACTAATTTAATAGCTCTTCATAAAACATTATTATGCAGTTTATTTACTTGATTCCGGTTAAATACAGACTTTAGTAAAAGATGACATTACCATGAAAATGCGAAATTGCATCACTTGACTCTAATAGCAGATGCCAATTTGCATTAGATGCAAATTGGCATCTGCTTATATTTTATAGTGGAACAGCTACCAGCCTGAAAATTCAACACTATTGAGCACTAATGTGTTAATGGCATGGATGTTGCTATATGTATTATGTAAAAAATAATACATATATGGAGGTTTAAAATGAATAAAAGAATTATTAACTGTGCAATTACTGGCTCTATCCATACGCCGTCGATGTCCCCATTTTTACCAATTAAGGTGGAGGAAATAGCACAAAACGCTATAGATGCGGCTAATGCAGGTGCTGCTTCTGTTCATATTCATGCCAGAAATCCAGTANNATTATTGACAAAATCAGACAAGTAAATAAGGATGTTATCATTTGTGTAACTACAGGCGGCGGAGCGGGAATGACAGTTGAACAAAGAAGTTCTGTAGTTCCAAGATTCAAGCCGGAATTAGCTTCTATGAATGCTGGTTCAATTAACTGGGGGTTATTTCCTGCAGCAGCAAAAATTAAAGAATGGAAAAATGACTGGGAAAAACCATACTTAGAAAACACAAAGGGGTTCATTTTTAGCAATACATTTGCTGATATGGAAAAAATGTTGAATATATTTAATGAAAATGGGACAAAACCAGAACTTGAATGCTATGATGCCGGACATATTTATAACGTAAAATTTATGAAGGATGCCGGTCTTATTAAAGGTAAACCATACTTGCAGTTTGTATTGGGAATAAATGGAGCATTAGGCGCTTCGCCATATGATTTAATAACAATGAAAGATACAGCTGACAGAGTTTTTGGTGTTGGTGGATATGAATGGTCAGCATTTGGCGCAGGTAAACAAGAATTCCCAATTTGTATGCAAAACTTATTGTTAGGCGGACATGTGAGAGTTGGTATGGAAGACAACTTATGGGTAGGAAAAGGTAAAATAGCAGAAAATAATGCCCAATTAGTTGAAAAGATGGCAAGGATAATGAAAGAATTTGACTTTGATATAGCAACACCTGATGAGGCCAGAGAAATTTTAGATTTACAAAAATAATGTTTTTAATAATAATATTCAGAGGAGATAATCATGAGATTAGCATTAATGGGAGCCGGTTCTTTAGGCACAATTTTAGGAGCACATATAGCCAGGGGCGGTCAAGATATTGTATTAATAGATTCATATAAGGAACATGTAGATGCTTTAAATGAAAAAGGCGCTACAGTAATAGGCACTCGCAATTTTACTGTTCCGGTAAAAGCAATAACTCCAGATAAAATGGAAGGGTTATATGACATTGTATTTTATTTAGTTAAGCAAACGTTTAATGATATAGCATTGCAACAGGTTAAAGAACATCTAGCTCCTGATGGAGTAGTTGTTACATTTCAGAACGGAGTTCCTGAACCTGCTATTGCTGAGGTTGTTGGTGAAGATAGAGTAATAGGCGCTCCGGTAGGCTGGGGAGCTACTTTCAAAGGCCCGGGAATATCGGAATTAACTACAGAGGAAAAAGCCTTGCATTTCGACTTGGGAGAATATAAAGGCGGAGTTACTGAAAGATTAAATACTGTAAAATCAATTCTTGAATTAATGTGTCCGGTAACGATAGAAGAAAATTTGATGGGAATCAGATGGGCAAAGATATTTATCAATTCAACAGGAAGTGGAATGTCAACCGTGATGAATGGAACATTTGGAGATGTAATTGACAATCCGGTTTCTATGGAATGCATTATTCATATAGGTAACGAATGTATGCAAGTAGCAGATGCTGCAGGTATTAAAGTTGAATATTTTGGAACATTTGACTTATATCAATTTAGATTTACTAAAAAAGAAGATTTTAAAGATATAGCTGAAAGGTTTAGAGCTTTGTACGGGCCACACAGAAAATTGATAGCAAGCATGCTTCAAGATTTAAGAAATGGACAATCCAAAACTGAAATTGATGCAATTAATGGTGTGGTATGCAGCCTCGGAAGAAAATACGGTGTTGCAACACCAATTAATGATCAAGTTGTAGAGATGATAAAAAATAAAGAGAATCGTGAGATACCAATAGAAGCGTGTCCGTTAGAGTCATTTGCATTTCCAGAAATAAAGTAGATTTTAATATTGAGAGGTTGTGAATTAATGAATTATAATCAAGAATATCAAAGCAAACTAATTTCTCCTCAAGAGGCAGTTAAGATTGTAAAATCCGGGGATTGGATACATTATGGAAATTTTATGATGGCTCCGACTTATTTTGATAAATATCTTGCTGAAAGAAAAGAAGAATTAAATAATGTTAATGTTGTAGCTGTATGTTACCCCGGGATTCCTGAAATAGTAAAATGTGACCCTGATAAAGAACATTTTATTTTTAATGATTGGCATTTTAGTGGAGGGAGCCGTAATCTACATGATAAAAATTTGAGCTATTATATACCTCTTACATATCATGNNCATTTTAGTATATCTAATTCCATGCATGCCAGTGTTATTAAGAAAGCAAAAAAGGTTGTTGTAGAGGTTAATTCTAATGTTCCTGTTTGTCTTGGAGGAAACGATGAATCAGTTCATATCTCGGATGTAGATTTTATAATCGAAACAAATAATGAACCGATGATTGAAGTGAAAAGTCCAATACCTAACGAAATTGACATAAAGGTAGCTGAGAATGTTCTTAAATTAATTGAGGATAGGTCGGTTATACAATTAGGTATTGGTGCTATGCCTAATGAAGTTGGAAGATTAATTGCCAAGTCTGACCTTAAAGACCTTGGAGGTCACACTGAAATGCTTGTAGATGCCTATGTCGATATGTATGAATCCGGTGTTATGACTGGAAAATATAAAAATTTCGACAAAGGGAAAATTGCTTATACATTTGCAATGGGAACAAAAAAACTATACGATTTTGTAAATATGAATCCTGCTTGTGCAAGCTATCAGGTAGATTATGTTAATGATCCATTTATTGCATCAAAGCATGATAAGCTAATAGCCGTTAATAATGCAATAGAAGTTGATTTATATGGACAAGTTTCTTCGGAATCTTATGGATCACGTCAAATTTCTGGTACAGGCGGACAACTTGATTATATCTATGCTGCATTTAGATCTAAAGGCGGAAAAGGTATAATTTGCATGGCATCACATTTGGATGATAAAAGTGGAAATATAAAATCTAAAATTGTACCTAATTTAAAAAGTGGCAGCATTGTAACTGTGCCTCGATCTATTTGCAATTATGTTGTAACGGAGCACGGGGCTGTAGATCTCAAAGCTAAATCAACCTGGCAAAGGGCTGAACTGTTAATAAGCTTGGCAGATCCTATTGTTAGAGAAGATTTAATTAAAGAAGCTGAGAAAATGAAAATTTGGGTTAGGTCCAATAAAATAGTTTAAAAATAAACGTTTTACAAATAAAATCGGAGGTTTTTTATTATGAATTTAATGTTTCTTGCGGGCATTTTAGGTGCGCTGGTATTAATAATTTTCTTGGCTCTTCGAGGGTACAGCATTTTGATTATAGGCCCAATATGTTCACTATTGGTTATTCTTACAAATCAAATGGATGTATTTTCAGCATTAATTACGGAACCGAACTCCTATATGGCGGGTGTAGGATCGTTTATTAAAAATTATTTTCTGATATTTTTATTAGGATCTATTCTAGCCAAATATATGGAAGAAAGCGGTGCTGCACGTTCGATTGCAAACGGGACGCTGAAGTTAAAGGGTACAGATGACCCATATAAAGTATTGGTTGCGATTCTTATTATCTCAAGTCTGTTGACCTATGGTGGTGTTAGCCTCTATGTAGCAATGTTCGCTATAATTCCATTGGCCAGACCGCTTTTTCGAGAGCTCGACATTCCCTGGCATCTAATTATGATTCCGCTTACTGCTGGTATGGCTACATTCACAATGACCATGGCTCCCGGAACACCTTCAATTCAAAATGCCATTCCGACCACGTCTTTGGGTACTACTTTAATGGCGGCTCCGTTAGTTGGCATTATTGGATCAGTGGTTGTAATTGTATTTTCTTTATGGTATATGAGCATCGAATTAAAAAAAACCAAGAAAGCTGATGAACATTATATAGTTTCAGNNCTACCTTCAGTAGGAATAAGTGTACTTCCCTTGCTAGTTTTGATTACTATAATTATTTTTGGCAGTGCGATGAAGATACCAAATATAATACTTATAGCATTGTTAATCTCTATTATAATTGCTGCGGTGGTTTTCAATAAGTATATTTCAAAACACACTGCTACCCTCAATGCAGGAGCCTCAGGTGCAGTATCACCAACATTTTTAACAGCTGCTGCAGTCGGCTTTGGGATTGTTATATCGGCAGCTCCAGGATTCGAGATAATATCTAAATTGATTCTAAGTATACCAGGAAGTCCATTAATTAGTTTATCGGTAAGTTCAGGTCTTATGTCAGCTGTTACAGGTTCATCATCGGGAAGCCTGGGTATCGTTATGGGAGCTTTCTCAAAAACGTATTTAGCCCAAGGGGTCGATCCTGAACTAATACATCGTATAGCTTCAATGGCTTCGGGACCTTTAAGTGCTATGCCACATAGCGGTGCAGTACTTGCATTGTTAGCACTTACTGGTCTGAATCATAAACAAGCATATCGTCATATCTTCGTAACTGTATTACTTGGGGGCTTGATAGCATTATTTGCGTCCTTAATTACAGCGATTGTACTGTAACAGATATGCCAAGTATGAGATTATAAATGTAATGGGTATTTTAGGTCGTGCACCGATAATTGGGTGGGGCCTAAAATACACCATATTTTATTTATATTAGGACATTCAAAATTATTTGAATGTATTAATTGTTTTTATACCTAATTAAAAATCTGAATAGTCTAAAAAGGCTTGGTTTAATGTGCATAGCCTTTATTTTGCTTTAAAAATCAGTATCATTAATATATAATAATAGAAAAACATATGAAGGGATAAAATATGGAACTAAAAATTTATGAAGATATTATAGATTCATTATTAGACCCAATATATATTTTAGATAATGAAGGGAATTTTCTGTTTGCAAATCAAGCAATTATAGATGTTACGGGATATACAAAAAATGATTTTATGCACTTTAATTCTAAACAATTATACAAAGATGGTATTATTGATAAGTGCTTATATTTAGAGGCTTTCGAAGATAAGAAAAGTAAAACAGCAATTCAGTATATCATGAAAAAAGATAATTTAATAAAAAAATTACTTGTTACTCAATTACCAATTTTTGATGGTAAAGGTAATGTAAAAAATATTGTGGGACATTTAAGGGATATAGATAAAATAAATAGGTTATATCAGGACACGCTTACTGATAATGAAGTTTATGTTATGAAGCATAATGATGTAAATAAGGTAAAAAATGCTTCTGGGCATATTATATCTAAAAGCAATCAAATGAAGAAATTATTAATGGAAGCCGAAAAAATTGCAGCTTATGATACTACTGTACTTTTACAGGGTGAATCCGGAACCGGTAAAGAAGTTATAGCAAATTATATTCATGAAATGAGTCCCAGAAAAGAAAAAGAGATGGTTAGTATTAATTGCGCATCTTTGCCTGAAACTCTTTTAGAAGCCGAGTTATTTGGTTATGCAAAAGGGGCATTTACAGGAGCATTGGAAACAGGGAAGGAAGGACTTATAGAAATAGCAGAAGGAGGGACTCTCTTTCTAGATGAGATAAATTCATTGCCCTTAGCTACTCAAGGAAAATTCCTACGAATTTTAGAAACTAAAATGGTTACGAGAGTAGGTTCTGTTAAACCGAAATATATAGATTTTAAGCTTATAGCGGCAACTAATTCCAATTTAAAGGACCTTGTAGACGAAAATAAATTCAGAAAAGACCTTTACTACAGATTGAATGTAATTCCGATTAATATTCCTCCACTAAGAGAAAGAAAGGAGGATATAATCCCATTAGCCGATTATTTCATTGAATACTATTGCAATAAATATGGGAGGGAAAGGAAATTTTCTAAAAAGGTGTATGATAAATTAATAGAATATGAATGGCCGGGAAATGTCAGAGAATTAAAAAATTTTGTAGAAAGAATAATATTGATGAGTTCAAACTCTGTTTTAGAAATAGAGGATACACCTTTTGCTTTAGATGAATTCATAACCCCGCCTGTACTAAATACTGAATCATATGAATACTTCAATCTTAATGAAATTGAAGGCAAGAAATTGAAAGATGCAGTGGAATTGTTTGAAAGATTCCTTATTGAAAGAA